>JALUZQ010000053.1 GCA_027011725.1 Sulfurimonas sp.
GATGGGCGTTTGCCCATCTTTATTATTCTGCAGAGAGAGTCTTCTCTTTGTCCCTCTTACAAAAAATAATCTTTTTATTACTCTTGAATTTGAATTTCTACTGTGTTACATAAAATATCATGTAAAGCTTTTTTATCTTTTCTATAAAACGGAGTTAAAAGTCCAAGTAAAATAGTCGCTGAGAAAAGAAAAGCGATAAAACGAATGAATGCTCTAAAAAAAGAGATATTTTCATATGTCGTATCATCGACTACTTTTATATTGTACGCTTTTTTACCCGGAGTCTGTCCGAACTTTGCAATGAGTATGGCATATATAAGTCCATAGAGCGTGACACCCATAAGCGGTGCTAGCTGTGAAGATTGGAATGCGTCTTTTCCTCCCATAATCACATAGGCTATGACATATAAAATAGGGGCATATATCATAAACATATCAGTAATGAGTGCTTTGATCTTGTCTGGGTAAGAGGCATAGACAACTTGTGGTTTTTTTTCTTCTTTGCGTTTTGTTTTTTGTTTTAGTTTACGAAATCTCATGTAAAATTATAACGAAATAAGTAAACTTCTAAGGTATAATGGAAAAAGAAGAAATATAAGGGCAAAAAAGATGAAAAATATACTCACTGCGTTTGCAATACTGCTACTCTTACTTTTGAGTGCCTGTGCGCAAAAAAAGATTGATGCAAGTCAGGGGCAGCCAAACGCAGAGCTTAGACTAAGTATCTCTGAGGGACTTAGCCCTGATACAAAATACAGACTCTATGTGAACAACGAGGAAGTAGGCATCACTTTAGAGCCTGCAAAGCAGTTTATTGTCTATATTCCAGCAGGAGAGACAAGAATAGCTGTGACAAAAAACAGGCAAAGTGCTGAACTCCTCTTAAAAGTAAAGAAAAATGAGCGCTATGCTCTGCATTTACAAAATGATGAAAGGGAACATATAGAGCTCATACAGATTCGAGTCAGTAGTGAGTAAAGATATTTTCAACTCCAAAAGATATAATGACGTTACTTAAAAATAGGATTTATAATGCTAATTGATAGCTATGATAGAGTAGTTGACTATATTCGTGTTTCCGTAACGGAGCGATGTAATTTTAGATGTCAGTACTGTATGCCTGAAAAACCTTTCTCTTGGGTGCCAAAAGAAAACTTGCTTACTTTTGAAGAACTTTTTGAATTTATGAAAGTAGCCATTGATGAGGGTGTTAAAAAAATACGCATCACAGGTGGTGAACCACTCTTGCGTGAGGATCTTGATAAATTTATTAAGATGATCTATGACTATGCTCCGGATGTCGATCTGGCAATGACGACAAATGCTTTTTTACTTAAAGGTACAGCGCAGCGTTTAAAAGATGCAGGTCTCAAGCGTATAAATGTGAGCATCGATACACTCAAACCTGAGGTGGCACAAGCCATAGCGGGAAAAGATGTTTTAAAAAATGTCCTTGAAGGTGTAGAAGAAGCACTCAAAGTCGGACTTAAAGTCAAGGCAAATATGGTTCCGATGAAGGGGATGAATGCCGATGAGATTTTTGATGTTTTAGAGTACTGTAGAGAGCGAGACATTACGGTTCGTTTTATTGAATACATGGAAAATGCCTATGCAAAAGCAGACATATCTAAACTCAGCGGGCAAGAAGTTCTTGCAACACTAGGGGAAAAATACACTTTCACCTCAGAGGGCTATGATGGTGCTTCTCCTGCAAAATACTACAGACTCGAAGATGGGTACAGATTTGGCATCATCGAACCTTATGGGGATGACTTTTGTAAGCAGTGTAACAGAATTCGCCTCACAGCAGAGGGAAATCTTATACCGTGTTTGTATTTTGATGAGGCGATGAGCATCGCTGCGGCTGTAAAAAAAGGCGACATAAAAACTGCTGCGGCAGTGCTCAAAGAGGTCGTACGAACAAAACCTGAAAAAAATCGCTGGGGTGGGGAGGATGATGAGGTCTCTACACGCGCATTTTATGAGACGGGTGGATGATTTACCTCGTTGAGCATTTCTACTCTATACAAGGTGAGGGCAGGTATGTAGGTACACCGAGCCTCTTTTTCCGTTTTGGCGGATGTAATATGAAGTGTGAAGGGTTTGGCTGTAAAGAAGTAGCCAAAGACGGCGCTGAAGTTTTGGGTTGTGATACTGTTTATGCGGTCAATAAAGAACACTTTGCATACAACTGGATACCCATAACAAAAGCGCAGGAACTTCTTGGCGTTTTAGAACTCTATGAACTTCCAAATGCAGTCGATATTGTACTTACCGGTGGAGAGCCGCTTATCTATGCAAATGAGCCTATTTTTGTAGAATTTTTAGAAAAATTGACTGCGTTTGGACATCAAATTACCTTTGAGACAAATGGTTCTTTAAATGTTGATTTTGAGAAGTTTCCTATTTACAAAGAGTGTATATTTGCACTCTCTGTAAAGCTTGAAAACTCTCATGAACCGTTTGCCAAGCGTGTACGTGGAGATGTTATTTATAACATCGCAGCAAATGCAAAAGATGCTTTTTTTAAGTTCTCGATAGACAGGGACTCCATCAACATTGCACTTGAAGATGAGATAGAGAGCATACAGCAGCATTCACCGCAAACAAAAGTATACTGTATGCCTGTAGGTGGTACAAAAGTTGAAGTCGAGGCAAATACGGAGCCTCTTATAGAGTTCTGTAAAGCCAAAGGGTATAACTTTAGTGACAGGTTGCATATTCGGATTTGGGATGCTAATAAAGGGGTGTAAGAGTTTGGAACCAAGGTTTTCAGACCTCATTTATGAGGACAAATCCTCCTTTCAGTCTGAGCCTCATAAATAAGCTCTGAAAACCTTTAAGAAACTCTAATAGGAGAGAACCGTGATAATCAGAAAACAATTTAAATTTGAAAATGCACATATAGTACGTGGCTGCTCAAGCATCAAATGTAGAAGCTCCATTCACGGACACTCCTACATTGTAGAGCTGCTCTTTGAGTCGAATTTTTTAGATAATGGACAGATGGTCTATGACTTTGGATTGATGAAACAAAATATGAAAGATCTGGTGGAGAGTTTTGACCATGCCATTACGCTTTGGAGTGGAGATAGTGCGGAGTATGTTAAAGATATGAAAAAACACTCTGCGCGTTGGGTGGAGCTTCCTGTTTCACCCTCTGCCGAGCAGTTCTCCCGTGTGATTTTTTTGATGATAGACAGACTTTTACAACTCACATCTACAGTCAATGGCGAGAAAGAAGTGAAGTTAAACAGCGTCATAGTGCATGAAACAGCGAGTGGTTATGCGCAGTGCTTTAGTGATGATGCCTATAATGAAAATATGGGCATTATTTTGCTTGAAGATATCATCTTCTCTGAGGAGGTTCTAGAAAGTTTTCATGACAGTGAACTCTTTGAGAAAATGAAACGCAGAGAAACCTTTGTAAATCCTACGAGTGTATAAAACATTTTTCTTACTATTTTTTAATAATAGAGTGCTACAATAATCACAAAATATTCTTTTCACAACGATAAGGAGAAGAGAAATGGCACAAGAAGAGGTAAATAAGGCTATCTCAGGTGAGTATAAACTCGGCTTTGAGATAGATATAGAAC
>JALUZQ010000054.1 GCA_027011725.1 Sulfurimonas sp.
GTATTACATTGATTAACACATTTATACACACATATGAAAATCCTGACTCTTTGAGAGAGTATATAAGCGCCAATGTTCAAAACACGAACACGTTACTGATTCAAATCTTTTTTGATACAAACGTAGAAAAAGAGATGCATCAGATTTTAGATCTACTCAATGAACTCTTGCCGGATGCTCACATTATAGGCACTACAACAGACGGTGCCATTCATAATGACAATGAAGATACACACAAGACAGTCATCTCTTTTACAACATTTGAGAAATCAACACTCAAACATCAGCTTATACCCTTTGAGATAGATGAAGAGGAAAAGTCTGCAAAAATCATATGTGACAATATAGTGAGTGAAAACTCAAAGCTTCTTATCATCTTTGCAGATGGACTGCTTTGTAATATTGGAGGGCTTATCAATGCCATACATGCAGAGTATCCAGACCTAATCATTGCAGGCGGACTATCTGGTGATAATGCTGAATTTAAAAAGACACTTGTGTGTGATAAAGACTCCATACTCCAACAGGCAGTTGTTGCCTTAAGTATTGACTCGGAAGTTCTAAAAGTATATAACGACTTCACTCTAGCATGGCAGCCTGTTGGCGGCAATATGGTCATTACAAAATGTTGCAAAAATATTGTATATGAAATAAATGCACAAAAAGCCGTCCATGTGTATGAGCAGTATCTCAATAAACTCACACTTCCTAATTATGCAGCCGATCGCCAGCCGACAGTCGGCATTGATTTTCCTTTTATTATCAACAAAGATGGTTTTCACATAGCGCGGGCAGGTCTTTATGTCCATGATGACGGTTCTATTCATTTTGCAGGAGAGTTTAGCGAGGGTGACAAACTAAATTTTAGTTTTACCAATGAAGAGCATATTATCAAAAGCGGTATAGAGTTAGGGCAGCGAATAGCAAAAAATCCTGTGCAGACCATATTTGTCTATTCGTGTATGGCAAGACGCAGATTTATGGGAAAAGATATACACCATGACTTAAAACCCCTTGCAAGCATAGCACCAACAAGTGGTTTTTACACCTATGGTGAGATCTACTCTGCTCCAAATTCTAAAGAGTTGCTCAATCATACCATGACCATCGTAGCACTCTCTGAAGAGGATGAAATATACTCTTATGAGATTGACAAGTTATATCCGCAAGAGGCTAAAGATGAAACCTTTAATGCGCTTTTACACCTTTTAAGCAGAGTTCAAGAACAAGCTTCAAATGATCAAAACGAGACTGTTACTCTCAATGACTCACTACAGTATAACAGCGCAACACGAGAGCTATTTCAAGAAGGCAGACAAATAAAATTGAGCAAGTCAGAATCTTTATGCTTTGAGAGTCTGTTTTTAAATTTAGAGAGCGAGTATGCAGTTACTGCTGAGTCCATTATCTGCCATGTCTGGGGTGAAAACAGCGATAAATCAATAGACTCCGTAAGAAGTTTAATAAAAAAATTGCGAAAAAAGCTCCCCAAAGATACTATTAAAAATATCTATGGAGGCATGTATAAATTAAATGTTTAATTTAGGAGATATCGTACTTTTTCAGTATCTCTTTTAAGAGTTTTTTATCTATTTTCTCTTTTTTGGCAGAGTAGATATTGGCTTCGAGAATATCTACTATTTTTTGAACATCTGCGTCTTTGTCTTTAAATGGCAAGAGTTTTACAAGGAGCAGCTTTTCATCTTTTATGTTCAATTTTTTCTCTTTTTTGAAGAGTTCTGCCGGTTTTATAAGCATTAATGCTATTCCAAACGCAGTCCCTAGCACAAATGTAAGCAGTGTCCAAAATATGCTTACACCACCTGAAGAAGCACTGTTTTGTGCTGCGTTTGACACTGCTTCGCTGGTCGGTTCAGCTTTTTTCATATGTAATTCTTCACTCTTTTGCGCACCTGCACCGCTTACCTTAATGTGAATGGGCTTTGTAGATATCTTCTCAACTCTTTTTGTCTTCAAGTTATAAAAAGCGATGGAAAAAGGAGGAATGGTAAAGTCTTTATCTGAGACAAAGGCAAGTTTTTGCGTAAGCTTATTTCCATGTATCTCTATTTTTTCCGCAAATACATTCACACCGTTTATATAAGGTTTAAAACTTCCAATATCTTCAAGATTTCCATCTCCATCTACTTCTACTGTGACATTTACTGCCTCGTTGGGATTGATACTCAACTTATCAGCATGCGCATGAATAGTAAAAGTTCCAACAAGTTTTGCATTATGTGGCAGTGGTTTTGCAAAAATATGCACTTCATTGGAGTAGTATGTTCTCCATTTCACTTCAGGCATCAACATACCCCATGAGTCTCTTGAGTTTGCGCGTCTTGCTATTTTTATCTGTGCAGGCTCTATGGTCAAGTTCCCCTCACGTTGTGGTGCGAGTTTATAGAGTGCTTTTGTGTAGACAAATTCTGCGTCTTCTGCTCTGCTTGTTTTTGGCTCACCTTTTACCCAGAAGCCTTTAAAGTCTGGTGCAACGAACTTACTGTCAATTGCCTGTGCACTTTTTCTTTGACGCAGTACCAACTCTAAAGTAAAAGGTTCTCCCACGTAGAGTTCATTTTTTGATGGCTTGAGTGTCAAAATAAAATCTGCATTTTTATTTTGCGTAGGTTTTTTCACGGTCACTTTCACTGCGTTTGAGGTCTCTACCTTTCCATCTACTTCAAAGCTTACAGGCGGTATGACACAGCTCTTTTGAGGTACAAAAGTGTAACTGAGTATGTAACTCTTTTTGTAGTCCATATTTATCATCTGTATGCTTGTCTGTGAGCGGGTTCCCGTTACATTCGTACCACAGAGTGTACTTATGAGTGGTTTTTGTACTTTATCGCCCGTCACAGTAAGCATATATGTTGCTTCATCTCCCTTATAGAGAACCTTTGGTGAAACCTCTGCAACGATGTTCGCGTAGAGTGCCGTTGCAAAGAGACTAAAAAGTATTACTATTTTTTTACCAAGGTTTTTCATTTGTATCTTCCTTGTGATTTTGATTTTTATTGAGCATATAGAGGTATGTTGTTTGGCTTTTGTTGAGTTTTTGCAGCCATTTTTTCTCCTCAGCATCACTCATCTTTATTTTTTTAGGCACTGCGTTTGCGCCTTGTGCGCCCTTATTATTTTTCTCTTTTTTGCCATGTTCTTTAAGTTCTTTGACTTTTTCATCTTTTTTCTTTTTTGCACTTTTCTTTTTTTCTTCCTGTTTTTTCTGAGCCTGCTTGTTTTGCTCATTTTTCTTTTGTTCTTGATTCTTTGACTCTTCATCACTTGGTTTTTTTGACTTGTTACCCTTGCCTTTGGAGTCTTTTGAATCTTTTTGACTTTGATTCTTTTTCTCTTTGTTTTGCTTGTTTTTATCGCTCTTTTTGTTTTTGTCGTTTTTGTTCTGTTGCTTGTTTTGCTGCTTTTTGTCGTTCTTTTGATTTTTCTTGTTCTGCTGCTTTTTTTGCTGTTGCTGTTTTTTCTTTTGCAATGCTTTTTTCACAGCTTCAAGATTTTCACGAACATCTTTGTCCTCTTTGAGTTTTAACGACTCTTCATACGCGTGTATCGCCTCTTTGAGTTCTTTCTCAGAGCC
>JALUZQ010000055.1 GCA_027011725.1 Sulfurimonas sp.
AAACCTCGTACTCCAAAGCCAGTTGATTAGCACACTTATGGCAATTATTAACAAAATCATTGCAGAGGTTGTACTGGCAACGACAACACTTGCAGGTAATGTCACAGACCCTAATTACCAACTCACCGACGCTGACAAAGCACTCATCGCTTCACTCAAGCCGCTTTCATCTGTACTTGCCCTGCTTGGACTCATTGTCAAAGCCTTACTGTCGTTTTATCACAACAACATTGCACAGAGCGAACAATCGGGAGCTATGCAAGGTGATGCACAGACATATGCTCCTCTCTTTGGAAATCCAACAAATCCCTATGACTTCACTTTCTCGCAGTTTACGTCACAAAACTATGACACACTCTTTGCAAGTAACCCGCTTCTGGCACAACTGCTTCAAGAGCTCGGCGTAGTCAATCCAAATTTTGAGACATCTGCATCTCCCGAAGCTACAAAAGCAACAGCAGATGCGGAGAGCCAAGCCTTTGCCTTTGCGTCAGCGGTTGCAAATCCATCATACACTATAAACGCAACGACAACTACACAGGCATCTGACTTTGCAACACATCTTGCAGACCTCGCCTACCAGTTTGTGATGAAAATCGAAGATGATGCCTATACATTTGCTATGAAAGGGATGGAGTACGGTTACCTCTTTGCTTCAAAAGGTGAAGAGGTTGGACTGATGGCCGATCGCATTCTTTTTATGGCAGTTCAAATAGGCGTGATGGCAGACAGAATCGGTGAAATGGCAGACAGAATCGTCTATACAGAGCAGCTCATTGTCTATACTGAAATGCTCATCCTTGACTTTGGTATGCTCATTTACGGTTCTATGAAACAGATAAGCAACTTCTTGCTTATGGGCATGGCTATCATCTTTGACAGAGAGTGGTACACCCAAGCAGACCAAAGCAATGACCCAGTACTCAACATCATCTCGGAGATGACAAAAAAAATGCTCTTTGATATGAAAGTATATGAGAAGCAGGTACTTGAGAATCAACTCAAGCTCAGAGAACTCACACTAAAGGCACTTGATTGGATACAGGGCGAATACTAGGCACTCTTTTACTCCTTAGCGCAACACTCTTTGCTGCGCCGAGTGCCGAGGATATTTACAAACGCAGTGTGAAAGTGCTCTCTTTTGAGAAGATAAAATTTCACGTTACATCGCGTATGAAGAGTAAAAACTACAGCGAAGTACAGCGTTTTAGCCTTGCCAACTATTCCCATGCAGATGAGAGTGCTTCACTTATCTGTTTTTTAGCTCCTAAAAGTGTCAAAGGCACAGCGATTTTACTTAAAAAAGATGCCCAAAGCAGCAGCACACTTGTCTATTTTCCTTCCCTTGGACGCAGTAGAATAGTACCAAAAAGAGATGAGGACAACGAAGCCTTTGGCCTTGGGCTCTCATTTTCTGAGATGCAAAATCAAGCAAAATCACTCACAAGGCTCCCTGATGTAAAAAGGGGCAAAAAAAGCTATTATAAAATAGCCAAAAAGGACAAAAAGCACAAAACTATTTACCTCATCGACAAAAAGACAATGGTCATCAAAGAGATGGATATTTATGAGGATGAACAGCTCATAAAAAAGGTTATTGTCGATAAATTTGCTCTACTGCGTCACAAACCCTTCATCATAAAGTGGCATATAGAGGACTTTATAAAACAAAAAGAGACCAGCTACAGTGTCGATACAAAAAGCATAAGCACTGCGTTTAGCAAGGACATCTTCAAACGCAGTGCTATCTCTCACTGCCGATAGAGAGCTGTTTTTTATATATCATCGGCACAAAGGTAATAATAAACACAAGATTTGCCCCTAAAAGCACAGACATATCAAACGCAAACGCACCTATGATGCCACCGACAAATATCATTGATACTAAAAATGCCAAAATAGAGATATTTGAGACAAATATCGGGTTTAGAACACTCTTTTCACAAGAGAGATCACGACTTTTATAACAGATAAAGAGCTGGATGAACGAGTCAGCCACCAAACCGGCATAGAGAATAAGACTCATAAGTGTTGTGATTGAGAGCGGTCTTTCAAAAAGCAGATGAAAGAGCAGTAAAGTAGCCAATGAGAAAATGACAGAGAAAAATACAATGAAAACACTTACAATGTTTTTACAATAGAGAAGAAAAAAGAGTGCACTCACAAAGAGAGTGACAAACAGCCCTGTAAAACTCTCTTGAAAGAATATATGTAAAAAGTTGTCAAAATCGGCAATTTTCCCCCGAAGCACTATGTGTAAATCTTTATACTCCGCATCAAGTTCTGCTACTTTTTGCTTCATTGCAATAATTTTATCACTCCTTGTCTCTAGTGGGAGAGCCGCTATAAAATAGGCACTGCTCATATCGGGCGAGAAGAGATTTGGCTGAGTACTTGCAAAACTGTTTGCAAGAAGGAACTGTGCCAAAAGATCAGGATTATTCTTATCATGTGCCATCTCTTTAAAAGCCGCAAATTCTAATGGTACGCTAAGCAGTATTTTCACCTGCAGTGTTTGTTGGAGTTCCTCTTGTAAAGTGAGGAGTTTTTCTACTTCTTTAACACTGTGAAAACTCGATCTTTTTGTCTGTACTTCCACACCAAAGAGGAGTGATGGCACATAGTGCTGCTCGAAAGCTTTCATCTGTGAAAATGCCGACGTATTTTTTTGTAAGCTATTTAATATATTGAGATCTACTGAGAGAGTTTTGTATCCAAAGAGTGCTAAAACAATAAATACAAAAAGTACTGTAGCAGCGGCAATGCCTCTTTTTTTGAAGTATGCCGCCGCACTTGTCACATCAAAATTGTGCCTGTGTGCTTCATGAGGAAGATATTTAAAGAGAAAAAGACGGGCATTGATATAGAGGTACAGTACGACAAGCCCCACAAAAAGCATCACACCAAAATAGTGCAGCAGTCCAAACTGCGAATATATCAAAAAGAGTGCACTCAGCATGGTCGCGACAATGGAGATGCTAATGCCAAATGCGAGCCGTTTGACATCTATGTTCTCAGAGTAGAGATAGTTTATCAGTGTAAGCGAGTAAATAAACAAAAAGAGCAGTGCCAAGAGTGAAGCAGAATTGATCTCAAAAAATCCAAGCCGTAAGAAAAGTCCGAGTAAAAGCGTATATATCGACATCTCAAGCAAAATATCTATCCATAAACGCAGTGGAATGAAGAGCAATAAAAAGAGCAGTGTAAAGGGGAGAATGTGAATGACAAAGGAGTGTATCTCTTTGTAAAAATCATCAAAGAGCAGTTGCTGCACCATAAAGGTACCACTTTTTTGCACATTTTGAAGATATCTGTTTATCTGCTCCTTGTTATGCATATCAAACAAACACAAGTAGCTTCCCTTTTGCTCGGGCAAGGCCACTACATTTTGAAAAAGCGGAGAGTCTAGCAGATATGCTGCTGTTTGATTTTCATCCAAATGGCATAAAAGGTACTGCTTGCTTAGCAGTCTATTCTCCTGCGTTTGGTGTTGCTGCGGAAAAAGTTTACTCCACTCTATTTTGGAGAGTGGTATCTGTGAGACAACAAAGATATTTGCTGCGATGAGCAGTAAAAGCAGGAGAATTTTTTG
>JALUZQ010000056.1 GCA_027011725.1 Sulfurimonas sp.
AGAAGCCGCTATAAGCTTTGCAGTTTTATTTGTATGGAGGATTTTAATATCTTCAATCTGTAAGGGCTTATTTTCAAAGTAACAGTCTATCGCCTGCCCGAGAACCATGCCGTTAAGCCCGCCATTTGTTGCCAGCTCTCTTATGAGTTTTACTCGTATCTCATCCGAAAATGGAGCATTTGCAAGGACTTCAAAAGAGTAGGTATTGAGTGCGTCGCCAACCAAAATAGCTGTCACTTCATCAAAAACAACATGCAGCGTAGGATTTCCACGGCGAAGCGGAGAGTCATCCATCGCAGGCAGATCATCGTGAATGAGTGAGTAAGTATGCAGAAGCTCTATTGCATAAGCTGCATAACGAGCCGAATCAAGCATCAAAGGGTTGTAAGCTTTTACTACACCGAGTAAAAGAGCCGGACGGAAACGCTTGCCCCCGGCTTTGAGCATATTGTGCAGTGCATCCTCATAATGAGGGTGAATACTGCTTGATGTAGGTAAGTTCTCTAGTAAAAATTGCTCGAAGTTTTGCATATGAAATTTTAGTCTTTTTCTACTTAATATTTACAAAAAATTCGAAGTTATTTCGCTCTAAACGCAGCGAAGAGTAATCTTTATACTTTTCAAGATACAGACGCAGTTCTTCTTGGTTATTTACTGCGACTGCGTTTAGAGCTTGGAGTCTGTCTCCTACTTTTATGCCATACGAAGCAAACTCTTTGCCGAGCCTAACAATACGCAGATTTTCATCAAAATAGAGCCCTTTTCTCTCTAAAAAAGTATCACTCAAATAGCCGCCGCCATATCGTTTGTCTGTCATTACTTTAAAGTGCATAGTTTTCGCACCTCGTTTTATTTTCACTGTATGGTATGAACCCAGAGGAGCAAAAAGTATCTGCTGCATAAGTTCTGCTGCGTTTAGCACTTTTTTTCCATCATAAGTGAGAATGCAGTCTGCTTTTTGAAAAGGATTGTTCTTCATAAAAGGATCACTTGCACTTACAAATACAGAGCCATTTTTATCTTCTTTGAGTCGTATACCGATATCTCCATAAATGACTTCTTTCGAATTGAGAAAATGTTTCAAGTAAGCTTTTTCAATGATCCCATTAGGGGTTGTTATGCCCTCAAGTGCGCAGCAACTATTTAAAATCAGTGCACTACCTGAGAGTGATTTGCTATATTTTCCAAAACTATTCAGCCCTATTTCTCTTTGAAGTATTCTTCCTGCTTTTGCCTCTTTTGCATTGACTATGGCAGTTCGAAGTTGGAGTTTCTCATCAAAATGAAAAGGGTATGCAAACTCTGTCGTGTCTTGTACCAGATACAAAGAGAGGAATGGGTCATATTTAAGTACTGCTGCGTTTGGAATCTGTTTCGTATAGACAATACGCTGATGATTTTTCACAACAACAGCAGGAGTGTTTTTATAAATTGATTGGGAGTCTTTTATTTTATTGATACAAGGAGTAAAAGTACCGTCACAGGCATAAAGTGAGAGTAAAAAGAGTTGTGCGAGGACAAATAGGCGTAACACCTACTTGTTTCCACCAAATGGATTCATGCCGCCTAAGCCGCCAAGCATGCCCATTGCACTATTTTGTTGGTTTTGTTGTACCATTTTATTTGCATCGTTCATTGCACCGATGAGCAGAATTTGCAGGGAGTCTTTATCGGAGAGGAGTTCATCATCAATGCTCAGATCAATCACTTCACCCTTTCCATTTACGGTAAGTTCCACCATTCCTCCACCGCTTTTGACGCTGAATGTTTTAGACTCAAGTTCCTCTTGAAGTTTTGCAGCATTCTCCTGCATTCCTTCAAGCATCTTTCCCATATCGCCTAAATTTCCAAACATTACAAAATCCTTATTAAATCTCGTCGTGGATTGCGTCTATATTGTTATCATCGTTTAAAAGAACGACTTTTGGCTTATACGTCTCTAAATCTTTTTCATCATATGTAGCGTATGCAACGATGATAATTTTGTCACCTTTATGCACTTTACGCGCTGCAGCACCATTTAAACAGATGTCACGTTTACCGCGCTCACCTAAAATGATATATGTAGAAAAACGCTCGCCATTGTTGATATTTAAGATCTCTACCTTTTGTCCAACTCTCATCTTCGAAGCCTCTAAAAGCTCCTCATCTATTGTAATAGAACCAACATAGTTTAGGTTGGCATCTGTTACAGTAGCACGATGGATCTTGCTGTACAACATCTCAATAGTCATTGATTATCTACCCATCTGCTTTTTCATATCTGCCGGTGAGATAGGTGCATCCCACATCTCTTCATCGATCACATACTCTTCAACAACGTTCCCGCCGATGATATGCTCAGCAACGATTTTGTCGATTTTCTCTTTTGTAAGACCTGCATACATAGTATGACCAGGCTCTACAAGCATAACTGGACCAGATGAACAACGGTTCATACATGAAGTACGGATAGGCTGTACTGTTCCCATTACACCCTCTTGCATCAATTTTTGTGCAAGATATTGAAATAGATCCTGTGTTTGTGGAGTTACACAAGATGGTTTTGGCATACCTGGAGGAGCTGACTGCTCACATTTAAATATATAAAATGCCGGTTGAGGGATTCCCATAAACTAGTCCTTAATTTTTTGCGCAATTATACCGAAATTCTACATAAATTATATAACACTCACAGATAAGTTTATATTTTTAAGCTTATCTGCAACTTTTTCGATATAATTTTGAGAAATGAACAAAAAGGTTTTTTTTGAAAAAATTCATACTCTTATTACTACTCATCAGCTCTTGCACACTCTTTGCTAAAACAGATGTTTATGTAGGTTTTGGTCTTTCTCGTGTGAAAGAGACGCTTGATCCTTATCTCTCTTATATACCTGAGCAAAAAAGTGTTGACAACTCTGAGCTTGCAATGAAAATAGGCTATGGGAAAAGAGATTCTTATGCGGTAGAACTCTCACTTAACTATCTTCAGAACCATTCAAAGGTGTATGCTGATGGAGATGCCCAAAAATTAGGATTTAATGTCTCTTTACTCAAAGCATATGATTTTGACATTTATGTAAACCCCTATCTCAAAGCAGGTTTTGGCGCAGGAATGTTCAAGTCAGATGTCGATGCAGTAAATCAATCACTTACATATGGAAATTTTCATCTTGGGGGAGGAATCTTCATACCACTCTCATCTCAGATGGATGTAGAACTTGCCTATGAGTATAGATTCATCTCATATGAGAAAATAGATTTAGAAGATTCATCAAATCCAAAATCGCATATCAATGCACTCTATGCAGGATTTAATATTCGCTTCTAAAGATTTAAAAGTTCTCTAACCACTTCTCTATCATCAAAAGGGAACTTTTTATCATAAATGATCTGATAATTTTCATCCCCTTTTCCTAAAATGACAACGACTTCTTCACCTTCTTGTGCATCAAGTGCCAACTCTATCGCTTTTTTTCTATTAAGCTCTACTGTTACATTAGTTGGGTCTTGAATACCTGCAAGAATCTCCTCGGCAATAACATCAGGGTCTTCACTTCTTGGATTATCACTTGTAATAAAAACTTTTTTTGCAAGACTCGCAGCGACTCTGCCCATAATAGGACGTTTGCTTCTGTCTCTGTCACCACCTGCACCAAAGACAACTATGAGTTCTTTCTCTTTAAGCGCATTTAAGACCTGCTGCATTCCATCAGGTGTATGAGCAAAATCGACAATAACATTTGGAGCAGCACACACCTGCTCCATTCTTCCACTCACTCCGGCAAAATTATCTACCACATCAGCTATCTCTTCTAAAGAGTTCTCTGTTATGAGATGTGTAGCAGCAATGGCTGCCATAAGGTTGTAAAGGTTGAAGAATCCATGTAAAGAGGCTGTAAAAGGGACAATCTCTTGAAAATGTTGGATAATTCCACTCGAGCCATCATTCAGTGAATAAGCCATCAATCTATAGGTAGATGGATTTTCTATACTGTATGTATATGCATTTTTAAAGTTAAACGCAGCCTTGGGTTCATCTTTATTGATGAGCTTTTTACTCTCATCTTGAAAAAAACTGTTTTTTACTTTGATGTACTCTTCGATTGTTTTATGATAATCAAGATGGTCTTGTGTGATATTTGTCAATACTTTGAGCGCAAAGTTCAAGCCTTCAATGCGTCTCTGTTCTATTGCATGTGAGCTTACTTCCATAATGAAATACTCACACCCTGCCTGAACTGCTTGATAGATATGTCTGTAGGTATTGAGCACTGATGGAGTCGTGAGTGTTTTTCCCTCACACACTTCATCATTCATAAAGAGTCCGCGAGTACCCTGCATTGCCACTTTGTAGCCAAGGTCGAGTAAAAAAGAGTAGATAGCACTTGCTGTTGTCGTTTTGCCATTTGTTCCGGTGATACCGACAATTTTAATCTTATCTACACCAAAAAGATGTGCTATATCTTCTATATTTATAATGGAGTGCGCACCATTTTCTTTTGCATTTTCAAGGTATTTTCTATTTTGATGCGTGAGGACAAACGCAGTATCGCCATTACACTCTTGGGAATTCTCAGTTACATATCTGTAGGGCTGATCAGGCAGCTCAATTTTCAATATTTCCACCTTTTATCAATTTTTTCAAGAGTTTACGCAGTGCTTTTTCTGTTGGATAGACACTCAAAGCATTTTCAAGATAACTCAAAGCCATTTCGGAAAAACCATGTGCTATCAATTTTTCTAAAAAATCAATAAAGTCTTCTTTTTTTGTAATAATGACACGGGTAGAGAACATAATATTTTCAAAAACTTCTTTAAAATCGCCACCATCATCAATGAGTTTCTTAAAGTCACTATAGAGTATGCCATCTTCATACTCTAGGCGTTCTCGCAACGGTTCAGCAAATACCTCGCTTAATTTCTCTAAAGAGCCATCCATACTCTCTAAAATTTCGCCCATTATAATGTCTGCTTGTTCTTTATCTTCCTCTTTGAGTACCTCATAGTAATCAAAAAGAGCTTCTGCTCCATCTTCACCACTGAGTGCCATCTCTGAGAGAATAACACCATTAAAAGCCTCTTTAGAGTTCGGGTAATTTTGCAAAACTTCTGCAAATTTTTCCAAAGCACTTTTATATTCGGCTTTTGAAAAACTCTCTTTTGCTTGTGTCAATATTTTATATTTACTTATTCTGCTCATATTCTCTTATAGATTATCTATATCATTTTCCATACCAATAGGTACGTTTACAACATTAATTTCTGGATGGATATCCATACGCAGTTGTCTTTCAACACCATACTTCAATGTCGTTCCACTACTTGCACACCCAATGCAAGCACCTTTTAGTTGTACATATACACTGCCATTTTTTACAGTTATAAAACTAATATCCCCACCATCAAGTGCCAGTGATGGTCTTACTTTTTCAATAACTGCCTTTACCGGCTCTAATAACTCTTCATCTGTAAATGGTAACATTACTATCCTTTTCTTCACACTTGTACATATACTTTTCTATATACATAAAATATGACAAAATCGCTTAACAACTCATAAAATATATATTTACTTATCTTTTTAAAGTCAGGATCTCTTGCACATAGCTTGGTTTACGCATTCCGACGATAATATAATCTATCTCATCTTGAGAGAGTAAAAACTCCAAAGCACACTCTTGAATCTTTTTATCGCACCCTTTGAGGAGATCTTTAAGCTCTGTTCTTAAACGCAGTGAACACTCATAGGCAACTATTTGTCTGTACTCATTTAAAAAGAGCTCTATTAAACGCAGTAAATCATCAAGTACGCTCTTATCTATTTTTTCCAGCGCTTTACGAATGTGCGGCATGATTTGAGTAGCCAAAAATGTATCATACTCACCTATCCAACCAAACTTATGCTTATTCATATCCATCTGCTCTATCAAATTGTAAAGTGGGCGGAGTTGATCATTATCACTTATTTCTAAGAGTTCATTGAGATAATATTCATAATCTCTAGGCCTCTCATACTCAGCAAGACGAAACATAAGACCATTCATTTGGGCATTAAGCGGTCTGTTTGAAAGTACTCTCAGTCCATTTTTTTTCGCCCATTTCGCACACTTTAAACCTTCACGCTCCAGCATGTTAATA
Organism: Sulfurimonas sp.; assembly: GCA_027011725.1. Classification (GTDB taxonomy): domain Bacteria; phylum Campylobacterota; class Campylobacteria; order Campylobacterales; family Sulfurimonadaceae; genus Sulfurimonas. The sequence continues at coordinate 6,124 of JALUZQ010000056.1, forward strand.
GGGAGTTCTATTGTTGAAAAACTATGTTTACTTACTCCCAGAGAATCTGCAGCTTTTTGAGCCAAAGTCAGGAGATCTTCATAGGGTAAAAATTCAGGTTCATTACTCTTTTTTGCAAAGCTGTTTGAGCTGATACCATAAGAAGATATTCTTCCATTTTGTACTTCCTCTTCAAGTCCTACAAATGCCTCATAAAGACGTTCATACATTGTATCAAGCATTGCATCTCTAGGCATCTCTTTGTCAATGGCATCATAAAGAAAATACTCAGGATTATGAATCAGGTAACAATCTATTTTTGTCTGGTTCATTCGTTGCAGAGACAAACTCAACTGCTCATGCAAAAACTCTTTTGCAATGGAGTGATAGCAACTCTCACTAAACTCTACAACCTCATAATCAGCAGGATTTTCTTTAAACGCAGCAAGATTTGAGCCCTGAATATAGCCATATTTACTTACTATTTTTACTTTTGAGCGTATTTCATCTTCTACTCTGTCGAGCACATAGCCAATAGCCCGTTCTGCACCTCCATCGGTGTAGTTCGTTGAAGTATCTATTAAATCAATGCCACCCTCTATTGCCTCTTTTAATGCTTCAATGTGCAGCGGGTTTTGATCTGTCACTCTATATGTTCCAAATGCGAAAGTACTCATTATCTTATCCTGAAAAGTATTTTAGAATTGGGAATGTTATAGTAAATTTCTAAAAATTTAGCTTGAAGTGTATGAAGATTGCAGACAAGCTGCAAAGTTGACAGAAAACTGTCAACTTTTTAGTTACTGAATTATACTAATTCAATAAACGCCATTGGTGTAGCATCACCACGACGAGTACGAGTTCTAGTAATTCTAGTATATCCACCAGCACGATCAACGTACTTAGGAGCGATCTCATTTACTAGAGTTTTTGTTGCTTCTTTGTTTTGAAGCGCAGCGAATACTGCTCTGTGTGCATTTGAGTCATTTTTACCAGCAGTAGTAATCAGTTTCTCAACATAAGAACGAAGTTCTTTTGCTTTAACAGCAGTAGTTTCAATTTTACCATGTTCAATTAACGAAATGCTAAGGTTCGCCAAAAGTGCCTTACGGTGAGCACTTGTACGACCTAGTTTACGATATCCATGACGATGTCTCATATCTATTCCTCTTTATTATGCCGTTATGCGGCTTCAATTTTCTTTTTTAATGCAGTTACTACGTCGTCAGCCAAATCAGCACCAACTTCGAAACCGAACTCTTGTACTTTCTCTACGATCTCATCGTAAGATTTTTTTCCAAGATTTTTTACATTTTTCAGATCATTTGTACTCATAAGTACAATTTCACCTATTAATTTAATATTTGAGCGATCAAGACAGTTAAAACTACGCGCACTTAATCCTAAACTATCTATATTCGTAGTTAGTTTTTTCAAATCTGGTGACTCTTCAACTCTCTCTATTGTAGCAGGAGCTTTAATATTAATCTCTGAATTAAATACTGCAAGTTGTGCATACATTACTTCAAGTGAATTTCTAAACGCATCTACCGGAGAGATTTGTCCATCAGTTTTGATGTTCATTACAACTCTTTCAAAGTTAGGGTTGTCTTCGACCAAAACATTCTCAATTTTGTATGTTGCACTTCTTACAGGAGTGAAATAAGCATCAAGAGCGATATAATCATCATCAACTTCTTCCATAGTATCTTCACTTGCTACATATCCAATACCTTTGGCTATTTTCACACTGAAGTTCAATGTAGAGTCTTCATTGAGTGTTGCAAGTGGAGCTTCTGGAGTCATGACTTCTACATCATCATTACTTAGGTCGCTTCCTTTAATAGTACATGGACCTGCAAAGCTATAGTTTATTTCAGTCTCACTAACATCACCGTTTAATTTAAAACGGATCTCTTTAAGATTTAAAATAAAATCAGAGATATCTTCAAGCATACCACGAACAGAGTCGAATTCATGCTTAGCACCCTCGATTTTGATAGCTATTGGTGCATAACCAACAGAGCTGCTTAATAGAAAACGGCGAAGAGGATGAGCTAAAGAGATAGCGTACCCGCTTTCAAACGGATATGCCATAATATTAGCTTCATTCTCACTAATTTGTTCTACCTCGAACTCTTGTGGAGCAAGTGGAGTAGTTTTAATTTTTTTCATATCTTTTACGCCTTTTATATTAATTATTATTTCGAGTAAAGTTCAACGATTAAACGTTCTTCAACTGGAATAACAACTTCATCACGCTCAGGTAAACGAGTAAATATACCGAATACTTTTTCAGCATCAATGTCAACCCATGGAGCAAGACCAGTTTGGTTTGTAAGTTCAATAGCGCGTACAATTTGTGCATTTGCTTTACTTGCTTCTTTTACTTCAATTTTTTGACCAACTTTTACACGGTAAGAAGGAATATCTAATTTCTTCCCGTCTACTAAGATGTGACCATGTGTTACAAGTTGACGTGCAAATCTACGAGTAGATGCAAATCCCATTCTGTAAACAACATTGTCTAATCTTTGTTCGATCAAAGTAATAAGGTTTGTACCTGTATTTCCTTCACGACGTTTTGCTTCAACGAAAAGAGCGTGGAATTGCTTTTCAGAAATACCATACATGAATTTCGCTTTTTGTTTCTCATTGAGTTGTAAACCATACTCAGAAACTTTTTTACGACGTTGACCGTGTTGTCCCGGACCATATGGACGTTTCTCTAAAGCAGACTTCCCTGCTAGACGACGCTCACCTTTTAAGTTAAGGCTTACTCCAAATCTTCTTTCGATTTTTTCTACTGGACCTCTATATCTTGCCATCAGTAATCTCCTTAAACTCTACGGCGCTTAGGTGCGCGACAACCGTTGTGTGGTAATGGTGTAACATCTTTCATGAATGTAACACGGATTCCTTCAATAGCACCAACAGATTTAACTGCAGTCTCACGTCCTGAACCTGGACCTTGAACTTTAATACCAAGTTCTTTAATGCCATGTACTTGTGCTTTTGCTACTGCATCTTCTACAGCTGCTTGAGCAGCAAATGGAGTAGATTTTTTAGAACCTTTAAATCCTAAAGAACCAGCAGAACTCCAAGCAATCATGTTACCCATTTCGTCTGTGATAGTTACAAGTGTATTGTTAAAAGATGCAGCAATGTGGATAATACCACGTGATACATTTTTCTTTATTACTTTTTTTCTAACAGCTTTTCTTTTTGCCATCTATAATTCCTTACGCTGCGCCGACAGTTTTACGTTTACCCTTACGAGTACGCGCATTTGTCTTAGTTTTTTGACCACGACATGGAAGACCACGACGGTGACGAAGACCACGATATGAACCAAGATCCATAAGTGCTTTAATGTCCATAGCTACTTTTTTACGTAAATCACCCTCAACCATATGGTTTTCACGGATTTCAGCAGTAATTGCAGCTACATCAGCTTCATTGAGTTCATAAACTCTTTTGTTATAATCAATACCTGTAGCGTCTAATATTTGACGCGCAGTATGAAGACCAATTCCATAGATATATGTTAGACCATATTCTATACGTTTTTTCTTAGGTAAATCTACACCAGAAATACGAGCCATGGTTATCCTTGTCTCTGTTTATGTTTAGGGTTCTTGCAGATTACTCTTACAATACCTCTTCTTTTGATAACTTTACAGTCATCACACATCTTCTTTACTGAAGCACGTACTTTCATTGAAAGTCTCCTGTGGGAACATCTTTACTGCCTCTAGGCAAGCACATAGTACTTGTTGTAACTTCGCTTGCCAATACTTTTATCTGTGTAGATATTACATAGATAGAAATACTCTTTGCTTTGTTAAAACAGTAAAGTGGATGGGAATTATACTCAAATTAATGTAAAACTTTTATTAAGCTTATATCTTCTTTTGAAAAATGACACAAAAATGACACAAATTCTTATAAGTGCTTAACACTTTTTGCTATAAACTACCCAAATCACTTGAGGAGTAGTTCATGGTTGAGTACATTTTAAAACGTGATGGAACATATAAACAATTTCACTCATATAAGATTGAAGATGCCATTCAAAAAGCATTTGTGAGCGAAAATGTTGTTTATGATGAAGCTATATATATCAATGTTTTAGAAAAGCTCGAGCATAAACGTGCTGTTGCCGTAGAAGATGTACAAGACCTCATCGAATATGAACTCTATAAAGGCAGACACTTTGATGTCATGCGCTCTTTTATGCTCTATCGACACATGCATAAGATGCAAAGAGAGAATCTGCTCGATGAGGACACAACCTACATCAACTCTACGCAAACCATTGAGGAGTATATAAATGGAAGTGATTGGAGAATCAAAGCAAACTCAAACACGGGCTACTCCAATGCAGGCTTGGTCAACAATACTGCGGGAAAAGTGATCGCAAATTATTGGCTGGACAAGATCTACTCAAAAGAAGAGGGGTATGCGCATAGAAATGGGGACTATCACATACATGATCTCGACTGCTTGAGTGGTTATTGTGCCGGCTGGAGTCTACGGGTTCTTTTAGATGAAGGCTTTAACGGAGTAAGAGGAAGAGTGGAGAGCTCTGCGCCCAAACATTTTAGAGAAGCTCTTGGGCAGATGGCAAATTTCTTAGGAATTTTACAAAGCGAATGGGCGGGAGCACAGGCTTTTTCCTCTTTTGACACCTATTTGGCACCTTATCTATTTAAAGACCAACTCAATTATAAGGAGGTAAAGAAAAGCATTCGTAGTTTCATATATAACCTTAACGTTCCTGCACGATGGGGACAATCACCTTTTACAAACATCACTATAGATTGGAGCGTTCCTGAAGATCTGAAGGATCAGATTCCAACAAGTAAGCAAAGACATCTCTTTGAAGACATTTTTGATGCCAATCTAAGATTCAAAGCACAAGAGAGAGGGGTATCTTCTCTCACCGATATGACATACAAACATTTTCAACAAGAGATGAATATGATAAATAGAGCTTACTATGAGGTTATGACGGAGGGGGACAAAACTGGACAACCCTTCACATTTCCTATACCTACCGTCAATATCACTGAAGATTTTGACTGGTACGGCGAAAATACAGACCTGCTGTTTGAAAATACGGCAAAAATTGGCTCCTCCTACTTTCAAAATTTCATAGGGAGCCAATATAAACGCGATGAGAACGGTAACTTAATAGAGAACGAAGAAGCATACAAACCCGGACATGTAAGAAGTATGTGCTGCAGACTACAGCTTGATTTAAGAGAACTTCTTAAACGAGGCGGTGGCCTGTTTGGCAGTGCAGAGATGACGGGAAGCATAGGCGTTGTGACCATCAATATGGCGCGGCTTGGCTTTTTACACAAAGGCGACAAAGAAGGACTCCTTGCAAAACTCGACACTTTGATGGAACATGCGAAATCTACACTTGAGAAGAAACGGGTGTTTATACAAGAGATGTATGACAGAGGGCTTTTCCCCTACACCAAAAGGTATCTTCCGGGATTTCACAACCACTTCTCCACCATCGGGGTAAACGGTATCAATGAGATGATCTTAAACTTTAGCGACAAAAACGAAGATATCACCAGTGAAAAAGGGATGGAGCTCGCCGTAGAGGTACTTAATCATATGCGAGAGAGAATGATAGCCTTTCAAGAGGAGACCGGTAATCTCTACAATCTCGAAGCAACCCCGGCAGAAGGAACAACCTACAGATTTGCCAAAGAGGATAAAAAACGCTTTGGTGAGAAGATCATCCAAGCGGGTGCGGGAGAGAACATCTACTACACCAACTCTTCTCAGATTCCGGTTGATTATACAG
>JALUZQ010000057.1 GCA_027011725.1 Sulfurimonas sp.
AGTAAGTTCGCTATGTGTTTCCCAAATGGCTTTCATTACTACGTTATCCTCTTTCCCACACCATATTTTTTTATATGTCCCCTCTTTATAGCCATTATCCTGACGGAACTGATTTAAGATGTTTTTCCCGACATAAAGTCTGTAGAGTGTTTCAAGATTTAAGCCACTCATAGCCACAAGATCAAAGAACTCACTAAAGAGCGCTTTGATCTCCAACTCCTCTTTTGAGAGTGCAATTCGCATCACGTTCTCTATTTTTTCCAGCACCGCTTCTATCTCGCCAAACGAGCTCTGCGCATTTTCTATCTGTGCTAAGGCTTTAGAGTCTGCAATTGCTTTGGCAATATCTTCTAAAGAGCCCTTCTGTTTTTGTGCATACTCTTCAATGGCAAGGCTCATAATAAAGTGCCACACATCCACAACTTCTATTTGATGGTTATGCCAGTCAGGCTCAGCGGCTATTGCTTTCCAGTGCTTCCATGGAAAAGAGTCAACCATCTCAGCACACTCCATATATATACAGCGTCTCCAGTTAATTGTTTTTCCGTTTTTAGTGACACCCTCTGTCCACTTTTCGCCGTTGGTTGCATCATTGAGCTGTTTTTGCAGCTCCAGCATCAATAAAATCTTATTATTCATCACCCTCACCTCTTTTACTTTAAGTTCCTAATTTTATCTAATAATGCTAAAATAACAAACCAAAAAGAGAGATGTATGAAAAGAATTAACTGTAGAAAATGCCAATACTATTTTGTCACCTGGGAGGCAGGACAACCACACGGTTGCAAAGCTTACGGCTTCAAATCTGCGCAGATTCCCTCTGCCGTAGTGCTTAAAAGCAGCGGCACTCCCTGTACTCTGTTTAAAGAGAAGCAAACTCGTAAATAATCTTTTTTCCAAACCCAAGTCTATTATCAGTCAGTTTAAAACGGCTTACCTCTATCTGCCACAGTTTTGGTAAAAGTGCCAAGGCGTAAGGGAATCGTTGAAAGTAGTTTTTTTTAAGCCTTTCATCTTCAAGTGGGTGCATAGAGGCAAAGAACTGTAGACCTTGAATTTTCCCCACCTCTTTTGTCTCAAGTAAAATATTTCCTGCTACTTTTGGATTTTGCTTTACCTGTTGTATATGCAGTGTTTCTTCACTACTGGCAATGACAAACGAGTGACTCTGAGCATCATAGGCATAAAACGCAGAGCAGACACTTGGCATATCATTAAGTGATGTTGCCAAAGAGAGTACATGATGCTCTTCTATAAACGCAGTGATCTTCTCTAAATCTTTTTTCATTTTCAGAACTTAAAAATGAAGTTTTCCAAACCTTCTGCATCTTTTATGTTGCGTTTGGCAAGCATCAACTGCGCTGTCTCATCACTGCTGAGAACATCATAAATATCAAAAGGGTTGGTCATATTGTAGTAGCTCTTTATAAAGTCTATCAAAATCACAAAATTATCTTTTTTCGCACTGTACTTTTTATACTCTTTATACTCATCCCAGTTAATTTTTGCCATTATCCATCCTTTGCAGAGCCTCTTGAAGTCGTTGTATGATTTCTGACATTGTAGCGTAGCTTATGGCAAAATTCAAACGCATAAAACCGCTGCCTTCTCTTCCAAACGCAAGCCCTGCATTGAGTCCTAGTTTGGCTTCATTTATGAAAAACTCCCGAAGCTCTTTATCACGCAAACCCATTCCACGACAATCCAACCATGCCAAATAGGTCGCTTCTATGGGTGTAAGTTTGATGTAGTTCGGGTACTTTTTACATAGCGCTTCTAAACGCAGCCAGTTCTCATAGAGATGTACTTTGAGTGCTACTAGCCACTCTTTTCCCTCCCTGTATGCTGCCTCAAACGCAACGTGTGAGAGAGAGCTTCCCTGTGCGTAATGTACCTTTTCATACGCACTTTTAAAACGCTCTCGCAGCTTTGCATCACGAATGGCTACCGTACTGATGGCAAAGCCCGCCATATTAAATGTTTTTCCTACCCCAATAGCTGTAACACATATGCGTTTTGCCGCTGCGTTTAGAGTAGAAAAAGAGATGTGTTTGTTTGGTGCATAGACCAAATCAGAGTGAATCTCATCACTAAAGACAACGATGTTATGCTCCACACAAACTGCTAAAATAGCTTCAAGCTCTTCACGCTTCCAGACTCTTCCCACAGGATTATGAGGTGAACAGAGCAGCAGCAGTTTCGTATTTTTATCTATCTTGGTTTTTAAGTCTTCTATGTCAAAGCGGTAATATCCCTCATCATCTTGTTTTAAAGGGTTTTTGACTACTTTGCGTCCAAGCTGTGTCACTGAGTGAAAAAAAGGCGGATAGACCGGTGTTTGGACTATCACTCCATCACCCTCGTTCGTAAACGCAGTAATGGCCGTATGAATGGAGGCGACAACAGAGTGGGAGTAGAACATATCTTCTCTCTCAAACGCAGCGCCATGCTCTTTTTGCATCCATGCAATTTGTGCTTCAAATGCAGAGTCGGGCATCTCTTCATAGCCCATTATTGGGTGTTCAAGCCGCTTTTTTACTGCATTTAGCACACACTCAGGAGTGTTTATGTCCATGTCTGCCACCCAAGCAGGCAGCACATCTTCTGTGCCAAAGAGTGCTTTTCGCAGTGTATATTTTTCTGCATTTGTCAGTTCACGGTTTGCAGCCGTACTAAAGTCGTACTTCATCGCTTTTTCCAAACAGTCACTTGTGAAATGGTATGCTGGTATTTTCGCGCCGTCTCTTTAATGACAAACTCCAGATCTTCCACCCCGAGGAGTTCAAAGTTTTTCTCTAAAATTGCTTTGAGGCTCTCAAGTGTTCGTACCTCCTTGCCGTTTTCATCTCTATACCCGCCAAGCCAGAACTCTTTTTTCGTCGAGCTCTCCTGCCAAGTGTAGGGTGAAGTGAGAATGAGTATGCCATCATCATTGAGGCGTTCATGGACACTCTCTAAAAAAAGCTTTGGATTATAGAGTCTGTCTATCAAGTTCGTTGCCATTATGAGGTCGTATCCTCTAAAATTTGGCTTGAGGTTACAGGCATCTCCCTGCCAAAAAGAGACTTTCTCACGCAGTCTCTCATAGCCAAGCTCTTTGATGCTCACCTTTTTATTTTCTATAAGTTCACCCTCAATTCTGTCTGAAAATGCCACATATCCCTCATCTTTGAGTTTTGAGCCCACCTGCACAAAACGTACGGAGAAGTCTATGCCCTCCACCTGCTCAAAAGTTTTTGCCAGCTCAAAAGTCGCTCGTCCTGTCGCACAGCCTAGATCAAGTGCTTTGCTCTTGTTGATGGCATAACGCTCTGCTAATGCCGCGCAGGATTTCGCAAAGTTCTCCACACCAAAGTGCTCATCGCCATATTGAAATTCACAATACTGCGACACAAGTGCATCACTCTCATAAATATCTTCACTCTCATTCTCATTTTTTGAGATTACATAACGAAAACCTGCGTTTTGGAAAAAGTGTTTACGAAAGGCATAACGGGAGTGCTTCATTATAAGGTTACCGCTGCTCGCCCATGAAGCGCCAAGAATAAGTGCGTGT
>JALUZQ010000058.1 GCA_027011725.1 Sulfurimonas sp.
TCAGTTTTACTTCGTGCTGCTCACTTGCCGTTGTAAAATCCGGCATCAACGAAGCATAAAGGGAGAACTTGCGTAAAATCTGCGTAAAGAAGCTGTCAATAGTCATTATTTTTGTATTGGCATTTAAAAACTCTGCAAGAATTTTTTTACGACGTGCAAGGAGTTCTGCCTCGCTCATTTCACACTCTTTTGCTATCTCTGCAAGTTCACCATGCTCAGGCAGTTCTTCGAGTGTCTCGACTATTCTCTCACTCATCTCACGCGCAGCTTTGTTGGTAAAGGTAAGTGCTAAAATCTTTGAAGCATCCGCCCCTTTAAAAAGTAGAGAGAGGTAACGCACAACGAGCATAAAGGTCTTACCGCTTCCTGCACTTGCTTCATATGCCAGATTATTTACAAAAGCCACTACTCTCTCCCGCAGATGATTTTATATTCACAAAACTGGCAATGCTTCACATCGTCCGTCTTTTCAAAGTTAAGCTCTTCTACTGCGAGTAGATCTTTTATGTGTGATTTAAGTATCTCTATCTTCTCTTGCAAAAAGGCTTCTGGCACTATTTTTGACTCTTTTAAGTCATAAAAAGCACACCCCTCAACATTACCGAATCCACCTGCTAAAAGATAATAAAACTCCAACTGAAAATCTACGGCATCCATAAAGTTGTTCTTGTTGTTGAGCATATATGAACCCGTTTTATAGTCCAGTACTTCGATGATATTGTCGCGTTTATCTACTCTGTCTATCTGCCCGACTATAGTCATTCCACAAAAAGGCTCTTTAAAAAATTCCTCTGTTTTATAAACCTTCCACCCCTCTTTAAAACGCTTAATCTCTGCATCTACAAAAGCATCAAGGCGTTTTTTCTGCATCGCTACAAGGTATTTGTCAAGTTCACTACTGCCACAATACTTATCAAGTGCCGCATCGATGTCACGCTTGAGCGCTCGTACATCATCATAACTGCTCTTTTTTTCATAGACCGCTCTTAAAACACTATGCACCACATTTCCTATCTCATACTCTTCGGGCATATCTTTTGGAATCTTGTGATTTTGAATATTTTGCACATACTTGTAGTAGTACTTGCGTTTACAGCTCAGGTAAATTTTCAGACGCGTTGCAGAGAGTTCTACATTTTTAAAGCTGTACTCCTGCACTATCTCCTGCTCTTGCATTGGCACTCTTTTTGAGCGATTAAAAAGTATGGCTGCGTAGTCGAGTTCATCATGTTCATTTTGCTCTTGTATACCAAGCTGCTTTAAAAATCGTGAGCCAGAACTCTCACTTGAACTTACATACGAAATAGCTACCTCTTTAGCGTGAGACATCAGCATTTCGTAGTAGTGTTTTTGCAGGTTTTCTCTATCACTCATCGTCGGTAGTCCTGCCATCTCGCGAATTTTTGTATTTAAAAACATATCTTTATCGCTGCGTTTAGGGACATTTTTATCATCAAAATCTATAATGATAACCCCGTCAAAATGGACACTTCTTGTCTCAAGCACTCCCATTACCGTCACTTTTCCACCGCGAACATCATCAAGTGTACGACTTGAGAGGCGTTGCATAAAAATGTTCAGCAGTGATTTGACACCCATTTCACTCATAAAAGGGAGCAGTTTTTCAAACTTATAGAGCTCCTCTTCGTAGATTTTTATCTCCTGCTTTGAGCCAAAGAGTTCTGTGAGTTCACTCATAAACACA
>JALUZQ010000059.1 GCA_027011725.1 Sulfurimonas sp.
GAGCACTACTTTCACAAGGTTTGGATCGGTTGCTGCTTCTGCGTTTATAGAGTTATAGCAGCTTCCCATAATGAAATCTCTTTGCTGCGTTTGGAGCGTTCTTAGTTTACTCATAAGTGCTTCGACAACATCAGGCTCAATAAATGGCTCATCTGCTTGAACATTGATGATAAGCTCATCGTCAGGCAGGTTAAGCAGTGAAGCACATTCATAGATACGGTCTGTTCCGCTTTTGTGTGTTGTGGAAGTTAGCATCGCATCAACGCCATACTCTTTACATTTTTTAATGATACTCTCATCATCGGCCGCAACGACAACTCTATCTAAATGTGCAACTCTTTTTGCAGTACGTACAACCATAGGAAGTCCGTCAATTTCGGCGAGTACCTTTTGTGGAAAACGAGTCGATGCTAAACGTGCTGGAATGATAATCATTGTAAATAAGCCTTTATGATATAATTGCGATATTATAACCCAAGGGACTTTAATTAATGCTTCTTTATCAGCCGCAATCTGGCTACTGTTACAACAGTGATTCTATTTTTCTTTATGATTTTATTAACCATTTTCAGCCTAAGGGAAAAATTTTGGATGTTGGAGCAGGGTGCGGTGTTGTCGGGCTTTTAGTGGCACGTGATAACAAAAAAGTAGAGTTAGAAGCTGTGGAAAAACAGGCTGCGTTTAGAGAGTATGCCAAAGTAAACGCAAGGGTCAACAATATTGAGTATATGCTTCATGAGGGAGACTTTTTAGAGCTGCAAAGTGATGAAAAGTATGACTATATCATTTCAAATCCTCCTTTTTATCCTGCAGGAGTGCAAAAGAGTGAAGATGAGATGCTTTTTCATGCAAGATATAATGTAAACTTGCCCTTAGAGCCGTTTTTTAAAAAGGTCTCACAGCTTTTAAAGCCTCGTTCTCATTTTATATTTTGCTACGACGCGACACAGTTTGCTTTGGTGTGCGAAGCGTTGGCAAAGGTTAAAATGCGAGTTGTCGATGCACAGTTTGTCCATCCCAAGAGTGACAGAGCTGCTTCGTTGGTGATGGTGCATGCACGAAACGGCTCAAAGTCCATGATGAAAGTCTGGCCGCCATTTATCAGTTTTGAGGGGAATGAACCTTCACAAAAAGTTCAAGAGTTATACAAAAAAGCCAATACACAGAGTATAAAATGTCAAATATAATAAAAAAAGAGGGATACCCTTACGCTTTTAATGCTGATGCTTGTGCAACCTGTGAAGGGCGCTGCTGTACGGGAGAGAGTGGATATATTTATGTTACAAAAAATGAAATAGAGAAGATTGCTGAGTTGCTTGGGTTAGAGGTTAACGAATTCAGAGTAAAATACCTTTTTCAAAAAGGGTATAAGTTCTCTATAAAAGAACAAAAATTTGGCGACTCGTATGAATGTATATTTTACGATAGAGAAACAAATGGATGTAAAATATATATGGCAAGACCGTCGCAGTGTAAAACGTTTCCATTTTGGGACTATTTTAAAACGAGAGTGGATGAACTCAAAGATGAGTGTCCGGGGATTATTGATGATTAAAATTATTACAGCTTTATTGGTGTCACTCTTGTTTATTTCGTGTTCTGCACATAGAGCTGCACCAAAACCAAGCGAGAAAGCTTTTGAGGGTGAGGATGTCTACATTATGTTCGCTTTGCGAGCAGAGCAGTTGAAAGACTACAAAAGTGCAGCTGCTCTTTTTGAGAAGCTCTATGATAAGGCTGAGAAAAAAGAGTACTTGTACCGTTCGCTCAAAGATGCTTTGTATGCAAAAGAGTATGAGTATGTGATACAAAGAGTAGATACACTGATAGAGGGTTCTTTTGATGATGCAAAACTTGTGCGTTACAAGGTGATGGCACTTGTAGCCCTTGGAAAACTCGATGCAGCCAAAGCACTTGCAATGGATTTGGCAGATAAAACACAAAATGCAGATGACTATCTTTTAGCAAGTGATGTTTTGATAAAGAAAAAAGAGTTCGATCTTGCACTCAAGTATCTCAACAGTGCCTATGTACAAAACTATAATGAGAAAATTCTCGACAAGATGGCGATCATCCTCTATGTTAATTTAGATAGAAAAAAAGATGCCATAGCTTACCTTGAAACACATAGCCGTATCAATGGCTGTTCTAAACTTATATGTAACAGGCTTGCAGGTTTTTATAGTCGTGAAAATAATATAGATGGGTTGCTCTCTGTCTATAAACGTCTCTATAACATAGATAAAGATGAAAATATTGCACAAAAGATTATTCAGATATATGCTTACAAACGAGACTATGTGCAGCTTATAAACTTTCTTGAAGAGAGTGGTGCAGATGATGATGTGCTGCTTCAGCTCTATATTACAGGCAAAAACTATGAGAAAGCATATAAACTTGCACAGAAGCTTTATGATAAAACTGGAGATGTGAAGTATCTCGGACAAAATGCCATTTATGAGTATGAGAGTCATCTCAAAGAGATCTCTACAAAAACACTCCATGATGTTGTTCAAAAACTTGAAGAGGTTGTCGCGCAAACACATGACCCGCTGTATGAGAACTATCTTGGCTATATTTTGATAGACCATGAAGTAGATGTGAAAAAAGGGATCAAACACATTCAAAACGTACTCAAAAATAATCCGGAATCTGCCTACTATCTTGACTCTTTGGCATGGGGATACTACAAACTTGGTGAGTGTAAGAAAGCGAAGAAGCTTTTTGACAAGATTGTCACGATGGAAGGCGGCGATAATGAAGAGGTCGTTAAACATGTAAACGCAGTTAAAGCCTGCGTACAAAAATCTCATAAAAACACAAAGGTAAAAACAAAGTAATGATTTTAGATGATATTATAAAAAAGACAAAAGAGGATTTGGTAAAGCGGGAAAAAGAGTTTTCGCTTGATTGGCTTGGTCGCTCCTTAGCGTTTAATGCACGACAGCCGCGTGATGTAGTGCCTTACCTCAAAGCAACTGAGGAAGATCCATACCGTATCATATCTGAAGTAAAAAAAGCTTCTCCTTCAAAGGGTGTCATTCGTGAAGATTTTGATCCTTTAGCGATTGCGCAGAGTTATGAAAGAGGTGGTGCGAGTGCTATTTCTGTATTGACTGAGCCACACTTCTTTCAAGGCTCTTTGGATTATCTCGCAGGTATTCGCAGATATGTCGGTATTCCGCTATTGCGAAAAGACTTCATCATTTCAAAGTATCAGATACTCGAAGCACTTGTTTTTGGTGCTGATTTTATTTTGCTTATTGCTGCAGCGCTGAGTAAAAGTGAACTCAAAGAGTTGCTAAACTATACAAGACACTTAGGCATGGAAGCACTTGTTGAGGTGCACGATAAAAAAGATCTTGTCAAAGCTATTTATGCGGGTGCGGACATCATTGGTATAAATCATAGGAACTTGCAAACATTTGAGATGAATATGAATCTCTCGTATGAGCTTATTCCTCTCATTCCAAATGGAAAGATCATTGTGGCAGAGAGCGGTATTTATGAACATGGTCAGCTTGAAGATCTGAGTAAAGCGGGTGTTGATGCCTTTTTGGTGGGAGAGTCTTTGATGCGTCAAGATGATGAAGAGGCTGCTCTGAAAAAATTAAAATATGGAGAAGTGTAATGAAAAAGATACTACTACTTGGTGTCGTTGCCGGTTTGCTTTTAAGTGGATGTACGCAAGAGACACAAAATAAGATAGGACGTTCAATTCAGAACTGGACAGGAACAAACGGAGTACTTGATATTTATATGGGTGGTAAACTCACACAACGCTTTATTAAAATCGATAAGCTTACAACTGCTACAAGTACAGACGGTTCTATTTCGAGAAATTACAGATACGGGTATGGATACCTGGATTTGAATCAAAACTACATTGTGGATCAAGGTGAGAAGAAACTTTACTTTGAAGTAAGTAACTACTCTACACCTTATGTTTTCTATGAAAACCCTGCGAGATAAGTTGTGCAACTCTTAGAACTTTTTAAGTATCTTATCAACTCCAAGAGTGAAACACCCGATGATGGTGGAATACTTAACTTTATAGAAGATTATCTGGAAGGCTTCACCGCTGTTCGCATAGATGTAGAAGATGTAAAAAATCTTTTCATTTACAAAAAATTCGGTGAAGGTGAACATTTATGCTTTGCAGGACATGTTGATGTTGTTCCTGCGGGAGATGACTGGACGAGTGATCCTTATGAAGCGACCGAAAAAGAGGGCTACATTTATGGACGTGGTACGCAAGATATGAAAAGCGGTGTCGCTGCGTTTACACAGGCAGTAAAAAATGCCACTGCGTTTAGTGGAACACTCTCTTTACTGTTAACCTCTGATGAAGAGGGTGATGCCATAAACGGAACTGTAAAAGTTCTTCAATACCTTAAAGAAAAAGAGATGCTTCCTGATGTCTGCGTGGTTGCAGAGCCTACTTGTGAAGAGCAATTTGGTGATGCCATCAAAGTAGGGCGTCGTGGTTCTATAAACGGATATATTACGCTCAAAGGCAAACAGGGTCACGCTGCATACCCTGAAAAAGCGATCAACCCCATTCATCAGATAGCACAGGTGCTTGGAAATATGGCGGGAATTGACCTTGATAATGGTGATGAACATTTTGCTCCTTCGAAGTTTGTCATAACAGACATTCGCTCAGGAATGCAGGTAACAAATGTAACACCAAATGAGCTTAAGATGATGTTTAATGTACGAAACAATACAAAAACAACACAAAAAGAGGTTCGAGCATTTGTAGAGAAGTATTTAAAAGATTTTGACTATGAGCTGCGTTTGACACAGGGTTCTTACCCATTTAAAACAGATACTAATACAAAACTTGTCAGAAATATAGATGCAGCCATTGAAAAAGTGACAAAAATAGCACCAAAACACTCAACAGCAGGTGGAACCAGTGATGCTCGCTTTATCGCTGCGTTTGGAGTGGATGTGATAGAGTTCGGTGTAAAAAATGACACCATTCACTCAGTCAACGAACGCACAACACCCGAAGAAGTGCAAGGTTTGTATGAAGTCTTTGCAACGCTCATAGAAGATTGGAAGTAGTGATGAAAACATTTTTACTATTATTGAGTTTTGTGCTTTCTTTAAACGCAGTGGAACTTGGTTGGTCACATAACTACCAAAAAGGGTTGCAAGAGGCGAAAAAAGAGCATAAATTGGTCTATGTGCTTATAACATCCGATCATTGTGGGTGGTGTAGGAAGTTTGAACGTACAACTTTGCAAAATAAAGCTATTAAAGAGCGACTCAAACGAGAGTTTATCACAATTCATCTCTCCCGCGAGTGGGATGAAATCCCAGCTGCGTTTCAAACATCGCCAATTCCAAGACACTACTTTGTAGATGCAAAGGGAAACATTCTCTACTTATCACTTGGGCATAGAGATGTAGAGATGTTTGACTCATTTATGGATAACGCACAAGAAAAAGACAAACTAAACAAGGAGAAAAAATGAAATTTGTACAAACAGAGAAAGCACCTTCAGCAATAGGACCCTATTCACAGGCAACTGTGTTTAATGGCATAGTCTATACATCAGGACAGATTGCACTCACCCCAGAGGGAAGTGATGAACTATTACGTGAGAGCGTAGGCGTTCAGGCTGTAAGAGTTTTGGAAAATCTCAAAGCGGTGCTCGAAGAGGCTGGAAGTTCAATGGATAGTGTAATAAAAACAACGATTTTCTTAGCAGATATGGATTCATTTGCAACAGTCAATGAAGTCTATGAAAAGGCTTTTGGAGAACATAAACCGGCTCGCTCAACTGTGGCTGTGAAAACTTTACCAAAAAATGCACTTGTTGAGATTGACGCTGTAGCCGTTGTAAATGATTACTCTTTTTAAAAGATATTGTAATTACTTAAAGATTAAACATAAATTAAAGCTTAGTTAGGTACAATTCCGAACTTTTTGTAGAAATACAACCTAAAAATATTTAAGGACCATAGATGTACGCAATTATTAAAAATGGTGGTAAGCAGTATAAAGTTCAAGAGGGTGATGTATTATCTTTAGATAAAATGTCTCTTGAGCCAGAAGCTACTATCGAAATCAAAGAAGTTCTAGCAGTAAATGCTGGCGAACTTAAAATGGGAGCTCCATACGTAGATGGTGCTGTTGTTACTGCTGAAGTTATCAGCGAAGGTCGTGACAAGAAAGTTATCACTTTCAAGAAACGTCGTCGTAAAGACTCTAAAGTAAAACGTGGTTTTAGAAGAGATTATACTCGTGTTCGTATCACGAAAATAGCTGCATAAGTTATAAAATAAGTTTATTGACTAAAAGCGACTAGTCGCGCGAGCTTTCTGCTGAAGAAAACTTAGCGTTAGCGTAGCGAAAGGGACTTTGTTCCTTTCGCGTAATAAAATAAATAAGAGGTTCCCTTAAAATTGGGAACCAATTTTAAGGAGATTTGAGATGGCACATAAGAAAGGTCAAGGTAGTACACAGAATAATCGTGATTCGGCTGGTAGAAGACTCGGTGTGAAGAAATTTGGTGGTGAATCAGTAATCGCTGGTAACATCATTATCCGTCAACGTGGAACAAAAGTTCACCCAGGTAAAAATGTTGGTATGGGAAAAGACCATACAATTTTTGCTTTAGTAGATGGTACTGTTGCGTTTGAAAGAAAAGATAAAAAACGTCAACAAGTTTCAATTATACCTGCTGCATAATTCTACAACTGTTTAGGCTCATATGCCTAAACAACTCTTTCTTTCGGATTTTTCCAAACAAAAACAAAACTTTTAAATGTTTAACAATATAACTATTTTATAATAGTCTATTTTTAAATATTTATGCTTTCATAAATTGAAGCAAAAACCAAGGATAAAATAATGTTTACAGATAGTGTCGAATTAACAGTCTCATCAGGAAAGGGTGGACCAGGATGTGTGGCATTTCGTCGCGAAAAATTTGTACTCAATGGTGGTCCAAACGGTGGAGATGGCGGAAAAGGTGGAGACATCTGGTTTAAGTGTGATAACAATACCCACACGCTTTCTCATTTTCAAAGAAAAATGCACATCAAAGCAGACAACGGTCGTCCGGGTGAAGGCTCAAACTGCACTGGAAAATCGGGTGCAAAGAAAGTAATAGTTGTTCCACCTGGAACACAAATAGTGGACAATGAAACAGGCGAACTTCTTCTTGATATGCTTGAACACGGACAAGAGGTAAAGTTTCTTGAAGGTGGAAAAGGCGGACTTGGAAATACGCACTTTAAATCACCGACAAATCAAAGACCTACTTATGCACAGCCTGGGGAAAAAGGTGAGACAAGAAGCATTAAGCTTGACTTGAAACTTATTGCCGATGTTGGCTTGGTAGGTTTTCCCAATGTTGGAAAATCAACACTTATCTCAACCGTCTCAAATGCAAGACCTGAAATAGCAAACTACGAGTTTACAACGCTGACTCCAAAGCTTGGACAGGTGAACATCGGAGATTATGAGTCATTTGTTATGGCTGACATTCCGGGTATAATCGGTGGAGCACATGAAGGAAAAGGGCTTGGCATCAAGTTCCTTCGCCATATTGAGAGAACAAAAACACTTCTTTTTATGATTGACCTTGCTTCATATCGCGACCTGAAAGAGCAGATAGAAGTACTACAAAATGAAGTGGCATCTTTTTCTGAAAAACTCGGAACATCGAGATATGCTATTGCTTTAACTCGTGTTGACATAGTGCCGCCTGAAGAGTTAGAAGAGAAAGTGAACTCATTTATAGAGATGTTAGGACTTGCTCCAACAAAAGGAAGTGAGTTTGATTTTGACAGAGAATTGCCATACTTTATTCAAGAAACGTCAGATGAGAGTCTAGGGTATGAGAAAGAGAAACCATACTTTATCGTGCCAATATCTTCTGCAACGAATAAAAATATAGAGCCTCTCAAATATGCACTCTTTAACTTAGTTCAAGAGAGTAGAAAATAACGAATATGAAACGTGTAGTAGTAAAGGTTGGGAGTGCTGTTTTAACGCAAGATGGAACGATTGCACTTGAGAGAATGCAGTCTCTTGTTGATTTTTTAGCAGAACTGAAAAAGAAGTATGAAGTGATTTTGGTCTCTTCGGGTGCAGTAGCCGGTGGTTACACAAAACTTAAACTAGATAGAACTGTACTTGCCAATAAACAGGCTCTTGCCGCTATTGGACAGCCGGTACTTATGCACAAATATACAAAGAAATTTGCAAAGTATGACCAACTTATAGCACAGGTACTTGTAACAGCTGCGAACCTAAAAAAAGATGATGATATTGACCGTATTAAAAGGACGGTTGATACCTTGATTAGCAATAACGTCATACCCATCGTGAATGAAAATGATGCAACAGCAACTGATGAGCTTGAAGTTGGTGACAATGACCAACTCTCAGCATACATCACAAAAAACACCGATGCCGATATGCTCATCATTCTCTCAGATATTGATGCCTACTATGATGGAGATCCACGAGAAAATCCTGATGCAAAAGCACTCAAAAAAGTTTCACACATTAGTAAAGAAGAGTTACAAAAAGATGTCAATCCTCATAATATTTTTGCGACCGGAGGCATTGTGACAAAACTCAAAGCTGCTGATTATCTGCTAAACGCAGGGAAGTCTATGTTTTTAGCAAGTGGTTTTGATTTGCGTGATGTACGTAGTTTTATGCTTGAAGGTAAACATAGAGGCGGGACACTATTTATGCGAGATGGAGAGTAAATGAACATTATATTTATGGGAACACCCGATTACGCACAAAAGATACTCCAAAGATTGCTTGATACGCCAGATATAAATGTAACAGCAGTTTATACTCAGCCAGATAAGCCGGTAGGGCGTAAAAAAGTGATGACGCCTCCACCTGTAAAACTTTTAGCTGAGTCATATAAACTGCCGGTATATCAACCGACACGACTACGAGATGAAGAAACTGTCAAAGAGTTACGTCAAATAGTGTGTGATTATATTGTGGTAGCAGCATATGGACAGATACTTCCTAAAGAGATTTTGGAGTATGCTCCGTGCATAAACCTTCATGCTTCTATCTTGCCACAATATCGTGGAGCAAGTCCAATACAGCAGACACTGCTCAATGGTGACAAGCAGACTGGTGTAACGGCGATGCTTATGGATGAAGGGCTCGATACGGGTGACATTTTGAAAATCAAGACCATAGATGTCGGGGATGATGAGATGGTCGAGTCTCTGTTTGAGCGTTTAACTGATGTTGCAGCAGACTTGACTGTAGATGTTTTGGAAAACTTTACTGCTTTGGAGCCCAAAAAACAAGATGAATCATTAGCAACTCATTGTAAAAAAATTACAAAAGCAGATGGTGAAGTAAGTTTTGATGATGCTCAAACTCTCTACAACAAGTACCGTGCATTTACACCTTGGCCGGGTATTTATCTCTCTTCTGGGTTGAAGCTTAAAAAGATTACGCTCGAAGATACTAC
This sequence comes from Sulfurimonas sp., assembly GCA_027011725.1. Taxonomy (GTDB): domain Bacteria; phylum Campylobacterota; class Campylobacteria; order Campylobacterales; family Sulfurimonadaceae; genus Sulfurimonas. The sequence goes on from JALUZQ010000059.1 coordinate 9,480, forward strand.
TACAGAGCATAGCGAAGCCGGAAAAATTATAGAAGTTGATAAAGAGAGTGTTGTGGTAAGTTGCAAACGTGGCAGCATAAGGGTTTTTCGTGTACAACCCAACTCAAAGAAAGAGATGGATATAGCGGCATACATTAACGGAAAGAGAATCGGTCTTGAAGATACTCTTTCATAAGACTCTTCCCTCAACACAACTCTATCTCAAAGAACAACTTAAATCCAAACAACTCCAAGCTCCTATTGCTGTAGTTGCCGATATTCAAACGCAGGGTATTGGCAGTAGAAACAATGAATGGATCTCACAAGAGGGAAATCTCTTTCTCTCTTTTGCTTTACCCCTTACAGAACTACCAAATGACTTGAAACTCGAATCAGCGTCTATCTATTTCGCATATATATTAAAAGAGACACTGACTGCGTTTGGTTCTAAAGTTATTTTAAAATGGCCAAATGATTTTTACATTGATGATAAAAAGATCGGTGGAATGATTACCACAGTCGTTGGCAATACACTCATTTGTGGCGTAGGTCTTAACATAAGAGATGGAGGCAAAGAGTTCGCAGCTTTGGATGTGAAAATCGATAAAAATCATCTGCTGGAGCTCTATTTTCAAAATCTTGAAAAAAAAGTTTTATGGAAGCAAGTTTTTAGTAAATATAAGTTAGAATTTCAAACTAACAAAAAGTTTTTTACACATAAAGAGAGTGAACGAATTTCTTTGGAAAATGTCACGCTCGAAGATGATGGAAGCATAAGTATTGATGGTGAGAGGATGTATAGCAGACGATGAGTGAAATAATTGTAATTGCAAATCAAAAGGGTGGGGTGGGTAAGACTACAACTGCCGTAAATTTAGCTGCTTCACTTGCTGTTGCAGAAAAAAAAGTACTTTTGATAGACTCGGATCCACAGGCGAATGCCACAACCTCATTAGGATTTCATAGGAATGATTATGAGTTCAATATATATCATGTACTTATTGGTACAAAAAAACTCAAAGATATCATTTTAAAATCAGATCTTCCAACTCTGCATATAGCCCCTTCAAATATCGGTTTGGTCGGGATAGAAAAAGAGTACTATGATGCAGATAAAGCAAAAGGTCGTGAACTGGTCTTAAAAAAGGCCATAGCGAATGTGCAAAAAGATTATGATTATATTATTATAGACTCTCCGCCTGCACTTGGACCGATGACTATCAATGCACTCTCTGCGGCAAATTCAGTAATCATTCCTATTCAGTGTGAGTTCTTTGCACTTGAAGGTTTGGCACAGCTCTTAAATACAGTAAAACTTGTAAGAAAGTCGATTAATCCAAAACTAGCGGTAAAGGGTTTTTTACCGACGATGTTCTCATCACAAAACAACCTTTCAAAACAAGTCTTTGCAGATTTACGTCAACATTTTAAAGGGAAACTCTTTAAAGACGAATCAGATAAATATATTGTTGTCCCGAGAAATGTAAAGCTTGCAGAGTCTCCGTCATTTGGAAAACCGGCAATACTCTATGATGTCAAATCAACGGGTTCTATCGCCTATCAACATTTAGCACAAGCTATTATCAAATAATTTTTAGATTTTAAAGGAGCTTTTGTAGTGAAAAGTCAAAAACTTGGAAGAGGTCTTGATGCGCTTTTAGGCGAAATAGACGAAGCATATGAAAATGAGGGTTCTCAACGTGATGAGATCATGGATCTCTCACTTAAAGAGATCAGACCTAACCCTTTTCAACCAAGAAAATCATTTAACGAAGACTCACTTCAAGAACTTGCAGACTCTATAAAAAATGATGGGCTCCTGCAGCCTGTCGTTGTTACTGAAGATATAGACGGATATATACTTATAGCTGGAGAGAGACGTTTTCGTGCATCAAAATTAGCAAAAATGAAAACGATTCGCGCTATTGTGCTTAACAGTGATGAGCATAAAATGCGTCAATTCGCACTTATAGAGAATATTCAACGTGAAGAGTTGAACTCAGTAGAACTTGCTGAAGCCTATAATGAACTTTTAAAACTTCATGAGTTGACACATGATGAGCTCTCAAATATGATACATAAAAGTAGAACTCATATTACTAACACACTGCGTTTACTACAGCTCTCAGAGAAGACTAAAAAGGCACTGATAGAGCAAAAAATCACAGCAGGTCATGCAAAAATGCTTGTCGGACTAACAGATAAAGAACAACAACTTATCGTTAACTCTATTATAGGGCAAAAACTGAGTGTTCGTGAGACTGAAAGTATGATCAAAACAATAAAAGAAAAAAATAAAGTTGAAACGGTACAAAAAAGTTCTACTGAATCTTTTGAACAATATGACTTTTCAAAACTAAAAAATTCTTTAGAATCATATGGATTTGACTACAAGATTAAAAACAATGCTTTGACAC
>JALUZQ010000060.1 GCA_027011725.1 Sulfurimonas sp.
AAAAAGAAAAACGGATAATAAGCTTAGAATAAAAATTTAAAGATTGGTGTAAGTGCTAGGCATTGATGAGGAAGCGTGCTTCTAGCACGTGACGAGGAAAATAACGACGCAATTGCGCCGATATTTAAATTTTTAAAGATCTATTGGAACATTGAAATTAGTACACCAGCCGCAACCGCTGAACCAATAACACCTGCCACATTTGGACCCATAGCATGCATAAGAAGCATATTAGTACGGTCATACTCCATACCAACTTTATTTGATACACGTGCTGCCATTGGAACTGCTGAAACTCCAGCTGAACCGATAAGCGGGTTAATTTTATGACCTGGGAAAAGGTTCATAATTTTTGCCATAATGACACCTGCTGCAGTACCTACACCAAACGCAACAATACCAAGAACCATAATAAACATAGTTTCAGGTACTAAGAACTGGTCTGCTGCAAGTTTTGAACCAACACCAAGACCTAAGAAAATAGTTGTAATGTTGATAAGTGCATTTTGAAGCGTATCATTTAAACGCTCAACAACACCAGACTCTTTTAAGAAGTTACCGAACATAAACGCACCGATAAGTGGAGTTGATTCTGGTAACACCAAAATTGCCAACACTAATACTAAGAGAGGGAAAATCAGTTTTTCCAAACGAGAAACATGACGTAAAGTCGTCATTTTAATCTTTCTCTCAGCCTCTGTAGTCAATGCTTTCATAATAGGAGGTTGAATAATAGGTACCATTGCCATATATGAGTATGATGCAACTGCAATCGCTCCAAGAAGTTCAGGCGCGAGTTTTGTTGCTATAAATATAGATGTCGGACCATCCGCACCACCAATGATAGAAATAGCACTTGCTTGCTTGAGTGTAAAATCAACAAATCCCATCTGCGCTAAGACCATAGCACCTACAAGTGTTCCAAAAATACCAAACTGTGCAGCTCCACCTAGAAGTGCAGTTTTAGGGTTTGATAGAAGTGGACCAAAGTCTGTCATGGCACCAACACCCATAAAGATAATGATAGGAAAGAGTTCGTTTGAGAGACCTGCTTGATAAATAACACCTAAAAAGCCATGAGGCCCTGCAATACCCGCAATAGGGATGTTTGCTAAAAGTCCACCAAATGCAATTGGTAAAAGAAGCAGTGGTTCAAACCCTTTAGCAATAGCAAGCCAAAAGAGTAGAAATGTTACCAATATCATAATAACACGTCCAAGACCTTTACTAAAGTCACTCATAGGCTCACCAGTTGCACTCATTTCATCTGCACGTGGACTTACTAATGCAACAACACCTGTTGACTTTAAAAAGCTGACGACCATATCACCCATTGATTGCGGCTTATATGTCTCTTCTTTATGTGTTGAAGATTGTGTTGGTTCTGCTACATGTTCTGAAGCTGCTGCGTTTGCAGAGAATGCAAATGCAAACAGCATCATTGATGCGAAAAATTTAATTAAAATACTTTTCATAGATTATCCTATAACTGCTACGACTTGACCCTCTACAACTTTGTCATTTGTAGCTACATTAATACTTTTTAGTACTCCACCAGTCGGTGCAACAACGTCGATTTCCATTTTCATAGACTCTAGGATCATAATCACATCACCCTCATTTACACTTTGACCCGGATTAGCAACGATTTTCCAAACGTTACCCGGAAGAAGTGCTTTGATCTCAACACCGTCACCGATTGGTGCATTTGGAGTTGGAGCTGCTACTGCTGCTTCACCATCTACTGCTACTACTTGAACATCACCGCTGCCTTCAGCAACTTGAACACTAAATTTTTGACCATCTACTACTACTGTATAATTTCCACTCATCTCTTTTCCTTCTCCTTTACCTTTACAATCTTCTTCCATTTGTGATTTTTTACGAACGTTTAATTCACCTTCACCTTTTAAGAACGCAATTCCTTTATCTTGACATGCAGCCGCAATAAAGATGTTCTCTTCAGTGATCTCTATATTTTCTTCTTTGAGTCTATTTATCCAACTCTCTAAAGATTTTGCAGGATCAGCATCTGCTAAATCCAATGCTTTTTCTGTCGTTGGTAAAAGATTTAACTTTTCAGAAGCTATTTTTACAATCTCTGGATCCGGTTCAACTGGAGTTTTTCCAAAATAACCAAGTACCATACGTCCGTATCCCGGTGCGATCGCTTCCCAAGGACCTTGCATAACATTATTAAGTGCTTGTTGGAAGTAAAATTGTGAAACCGGAGTTACAGATGTACCATATCCACCTTTTTCAACTACCTCTTGCATTGCAGCGATAACTTCAGGGAACTTATCTAAAATACCATTGTCTCTCATCATTTGAGTATTTGCAGTCAGTGCACCACCCGGCATTGGAGAGAATGGAATAATAGGAGAAACCATAGTCGCCTCAGGCGGCATAAAGTAATCTTCCAAACATCCTTGTAACTCTTTTTCGTAAGTAAGGATTTTCCCAAGTTCTAGTCCGCCAAGGTCATAGTTCATACCTTTTGTAGCGTGTAACATTGTTAAAATATCCGGTTGACTTGTTCCACCACTCACAGGACTTGCAGCCATATCAATACCATCTACACCTGCCTCAAGAGCAGCCATATATGCAGCTACAGAAACACCTGCTGTTTCATGCGTATGGAGACGAATATGAGTATCATCACCAAGAAGTTTTCTAGCCATTTTAATAGTTTCAAAAACTTTTTGAGGATTAGAAGTACCAGAAGCATCTTTAAAACAGATACTATCATATGGAAGTCCACTGTCCATAATGTCACGAAGAGTCTTTTCATAGAACTCTACAGTATGTGCACCATGACATCCCGGTGGAAGATCCATCATTGTCACCACAGCTTCATGCTTAAGACCATGATGTTTAATTCTCTCTGCAGAGTATTTAAGGTTTTCAATATCATTCAATGCATCGAAGTTACGAATAGTCGTAGTACCGTGTTTTTTAAACATTTTTGCATGAAGATCAATGAGCTCTTTTGAACCAGTATCAAGCATAACCGTATTCACACCACGTGCCAATGTTTGAAGGTTTGCATCAGGTCCAACGATCTCACGGAACTTGTCCATCATCTCAAATGCATCTTCTCTGAGGTAAAAATAGAGAGATTGAAATCTCGCTCCACCACCAAATTCAAAGTGGTTTATTCCGGCAATTTTAGCCGCTTCAACCGCTGGGAAAAAGTCTTCCATCAGAACACGTCCACCAAAAACAGATTGAAAACCGTCTCTGAATGTTGTATCCATTACATCTATAAATTTCTTAGCCATTATAATCCTTACCCTTGTCTATGATATTTAATTGCTGCTGTAATTGCTGCAACGATTTTTTTCTTATCTTGTGAACCTTGCGCTTGTGCATCTGCACTCGGTTGTGGCTCTGGGAAGTATCTGTTTATGATTGTTGACATCATGTTCATACATGCTATGAGAACGATTAGGAATACGAACACTGTTCCCATTCCTAAAATCATAAATTTTACTCCCTCCATTATGAGGTTAGCTTCCATAAAATTACCTTTTTAATAATTTGTCTCCTAGTGTACAATAAAGATGTTTAAATAAAGTTTTCATCCTCTTTTTCTCTATTTTAGATATTAACTGTGTTACTTTTTAGTAATCTTTTGATAGAATAATTTCATACAAGAAAAACAGAGGATTTTATAAATGATAGCTGGTATGTACGAACAGGACTTTGCAGCCTATATGATTTTTGGATTGATATTAAATTTTGTATTTTCTATTCTTTTTGGAGTCTATCTAAGTAAAAATATAGGGATGCAAGAGATGATAGAGTCTAAAGGAGACAAACAACAATCGTTACTCGTAAGTATGAGTCTTTTTATTCCCTATGCAAAGATGCTTATCACTCTCTATCGGGTAACAATACTACAACTCTACTTTTTAAACAAAGGCTACTCACACAAAGAGTTTTGGATATACATGACGAACGAGAAACAAGAAAACCACTAAAATGACTGACTTTAAACTCAAAATCGTTTTAAGTGTGCTGCTTGCTATTGTTTTCTCTTTTATCTTTATTTTATTGGCGTTTGTACTGCCTGTAGATAAAAAAGAGCAAAAAATTATTAAAAGACATAAAGAGAAGCTTGAACAGATATCGGATAGTTTAAAAAATTAATTTTTCAAGCTGTCCTTTATTTCGATAAGTTTAAATGTGTTGTAGGCTTTTTGTGGACTCAATTTTATGGTCAAGACCTCAAGTGCTTCAAGGCATGACATTAAGTACTCCAAATCATCTCTTCTCATTAATTCATAGAGTAATATCTCAGCATTTTTAATACGTAGATTTCTTGCTACACCAAGATTTTTATGTGCAAGTTCTCGAAATGGAATATAGTCCATAGTTGTATTGTTTGTTTGCGAATTTTGTAAAGTTTTTAATTTTGATTCAAACTGCACAAGTGACGTAATGATTTGAGAGACATAATCATCTACAAGCTCATTAATAAGCTCTTCATCCAGACCGAGTTCTTCAACTGCTGCTTGTGGAGAGTACTTTTCTTCTGAAAGTTTTAAAGACGAGAGTTCATTTTTCAATAAAGATGTATATATTCTAGAAGCTTCAGCTTCAAGTGATTTTACATCCTCTTTTTCAAGTGATTTATTTAAAAGTTCAAATTTTTTTATCATGTATGTAAGATAGCATATTTTATCTGTTATACAATTTATTTTGGAGATTTTTGGAGAGATTTGAATGAGTGTATAGAAAAAACACACTCATTCAAAAAAATTATAATGCTTTTGCAATGATTCTGTTAAGGCGTACTACAAAATCCGCTGTATCATCAAGCTCTTGACCATCATAAAGTTTTGCTTGATCAAGAAGTACATGTGCAGCATCTTCGATCAAATTCACATCAGCTGTCTCTTTGAGTTTTGAAATAAGCTCATGTTTTGGATTGATCTCTAAAATAGGAGCAGGCTCTGGTGTATCTGTAGCTTGTCCCATCTGTTTCATCATCTGTGCCATCATATAAGCAGGATCTTCTTTATCTACTTTAATAGCCACCGGTGACTCTGTCAGCTCTGTTGTAACTGTTACATCTTTTACACTCTCACCAAGAATCTCTTTGAGTTTTTTCGTAAAATCTTCATACGATTTAGCAAGCTCTTCTTGCTCTTTTTTCTCCTCTTCACTCTCTTCGAACTTCGCATCTGCCGCAGGTACAAGTTTGTACTCTTTATACTCTGTAACCATTGGGAATATAATAGTATCGACCTCTTCATTTAAAAGAAGCACATCAATACCACGCGCTTTAAACTTCTCTAATACAGGAGAGTGTTTGAGTAGTTCAAGAGATGTTTTCGCAGTCAAATAATAAATCTCTTTCTTCTCTTCATCTACATTTTTCACATAATCCTCGATGGTAATCATCTCATCAGAGTTGAGTGAATGGAATTTTAGAAGTTCTAAAATCTTCTCTCTGTTTCCAAAGTCACTGTAGAGTCCCTCTTTGAGTACATTTCCAAACTCTTTATAAAAAGTATCATACTTTTCAGGTTCTTTTTTCATCATTTTTGCAAGTTCAGAGAGCACTTTTTTCACTGAAGCGTTTCTAATCTTACTCATTACAGGATTTGACTGTAAAATCTCACGGCTTACATTGAGTGGCAAGTCTTTAGAATCAATCACACCACGGAGGAAACGCAGGTATGTCGGCATAAGCTCTTTTTCATCATCTGTAATAAATACACGGTTGATATAGAGCTTGATACCCGGTTTATAATCAACTCTGTAGATATCCATCGGTGCTTTACTTGGAATATAAAAGAGCGTAGTATACTCAATAGCACCTTCTGCTTTGTGATGCAACCATGCAAGAGGCTCCTCTGTAGAGTGTGCAATAGTCTCATAAAAAGATTTGTAATCTTCATCACTGAGCTCACTCTTAGGCAGTGTCCAAAGTGCACTTGCTGCGTTTATCTGTACATTCTCTACTTCAGTTTTTGCTGGTTCTATCTCTTTACCGTCATCATCTGTTTTTGCAGGAATGGTTTTTTCTTTATCCATAAAAATAGGGAATGGAATATGGTTCGAGTATTTCTTAATGATACTCTCAATACGATACTGATCTAAGAACTCATCTTCATCCTCTTTAAGATGCATAATGATCTCAGTACCATGAGACTCTTTGTCTGCCTCTTCGATCTCAAATTCACCTGTTCCTTCACTTATCCACTTATAAGCTTTCTCTTCCCCTGCTTTTTTTGTGATGACTTCTACTTTATCAGCCACCATAAACGCAGCATAAAAACCAACACCGAACTGTCCAATAAGATTAGAATCCTCTTTTTGCTCACCAGTAAGATTTTCTAAAAATGCTTTTGTACCTGATTTTGCAATCGTACCAAGATTGTTAATCAGATCTTCTTCATTCATACCAATACCAGTGTCTGCTACTGTTAATGTTCTTTTCTCTTTATCGATTTTAATATCAATACGCGGATTAAAAGTAACATTTTTATATTTTTCATCTGTTAAAACGAGCATATTGAGCTTGTCAAGCGCATCAGATGCATTTGATACAAGTTCGCGAAGAAATATCTCCTTGTTCGAGTATAGAGAGTGTGTCATAAGTTGTAATATTTGATTTGCTTCTGTTTGAAATTGATGTTTAGCCATAATTTTCTTCCTTTTTTTTATATTTGAGTGTATTTTATCAAAAAAAAGTTAATAGATGCAATATTTATCAATTAACTTTAGCTTGATTGACTAAAGTTTATTTAGTTTTTTATTTTATGACGAAACAATCATGCCTTTAGATATAATACTCCAATGAAAACTGATTATATTGACTTAATAGAACCGACCCCGACACTACACTCTACAAAATGTAAATTCATTGCGTTTGTCATAAAAACATTTCTACAATATGCAATATTTCTTGCTGCGTTTATAGCATGGTATTTGTATGATTATTTTATAGCTGGAGCAACACTGCTGATTAGTTTTATTATTATAGGTATTGTCCGTGCGAAGATGAGAAATAGTGTGATACCTTCCCATCAAAGGGAGTATCAGTACAATGATGAAGGAATTGCAACTTGGTTTACTGCAAAAGAGCTCTGTATTGAGGCTAGTTCATTATCGAACGAATCACAATCGCATAATGCAGTACGAAAAGGTTTAGAAAGAAAATAAGCAAAGAAGAGCCGCGTGAGACCATATTTTGCAGCTTCGTTCTCTCTGTATTGTTCGTCTTAAACGCAATGATAAAATGAATAACAGTCGCTACGACAATAGCAAGAACAATCCACAGCTTTTTTCTCAAAGTTTCTATGACGAGACTGTGATCATTGGAAAACAACAGATCGAATAAACCGTCATTTATGATCATAATAGTTCCGGTAATAAGTAAAATTAGAATAGAAACGACTTCAAAATACCCGAAAATAGGACCTATATGAGGATAAACCTGTTTTTGTTTCGCTTTGTCTCTGAGTGAAACTCCCAAAACAAACATAAAAACAGAGCCGCCAATCCATGCAATAGCCGCAATCAAATGTATATGTATAAAAATACCCAAAAAATTTCCTTTACTTTAATCGGCCGTATATTATAGTAAATTCTATAACATAGAGTTGACACAGCGCAATATTTTCAAAAAAGTTTATCCTAACCTCACAGTGGGTATCATTAGAGTAAAAAAAGTATGTACAAATGGCATTAATAGATCTGCAAAAAGTTTCAAAACACTACTCCGCACAAAAAATTCTTACTGAAGTTGATTTTCATGTTGATGAGGGTGAACGCATTGTTATCATCGGCAAAAATGGCAGCGGCAAATCAACCCTGATGAAAATCGTAAACGGCACGCTTGAACTAGATGGCGGCAGACGTATCACACAAAATGATTTAGAGATAAAAATGCTTGACCAGCGTCCAGAATTTGAAGAGGGACACACCGTGCGCCAAGCCGTTGAAGCAGGACTCAAAGAGCTAAACGCAGCAAAAGAGCGATATAACGAGCTCTCTCTCCTTTTGGCTGAGGACTTTGAAAACAAAATTTTACTCCAAGAGCATGAGAAGCTCTCCCGCTACATCGAGCACCATAAAGCTTGGAATCTTGATGATAAAATAGAACGCATCATCCAACATTTTGATTTGAAAAAATATGAAGAGAAGCCTATCACACTCCTGAGCGGTGGAGAGCAACGCCGCGTCGCTCTTGCCTCACTGCTTCTACAAAAACCAGATATTTTACTTCTTGATGAACCCACCAACCACCTTGATGTCTATATGGTAGAGTTTCTTGAAGAGCTGCTCTTAAAAGAGAAGTTCACTCTTGTTTTCATCTCGCATGACAGATACTTCATCGATAGAATTGCAACAAAAAGTATAGAAGTTGAGGACTGCAAACTACGTGAATATAGCGGCGGATATTCTAGTTATCTGACACAAAAAGAGGAGTATCTTCGTACATTACAAAAACAACACGACAACCTTTTAGGACTGCTCAAAAGAGAGAACGAGTGGTTTGCCAGAGGTGTACGTGCACGTCTTAAACGCAATGAAGGGCGAAAAGAACGCCTGATGCAACTACGCGAAGCGGCAAAAACAAACCCCGCAAAAATTCGTAAAATGTCCGTAGAACTTCAACGTGAAGCAAAGCACTTCAACCGTGACAAAAGTGTCAACAAACAAAAGATGCTCTTTGAAGTCGAAGATCTCTCACTCACTTTAGGAAACAAAGAACTGCTTCACAATTTTTCTACTCGAATACTGCAAAAAGATGTCATCGCCATTGTAGGGCCAAACGGCAGTGGAAAGTCCACCCTGCTTAAAGCACTCCTTGGCAGGATAGAGCCGACAAGCGGAAAGATAAAGCGCGGTGAATTTAAGGTCGGCTACTTTGACCAGCACCGTGAGATGCTTGATGATGACAAAAACCTCATTGAAACTTTCTGTCCAAACGGAGGTGACCGTGTCAATGTACGAGGCAGTGACCTGCATGTTTATGGATACCTTAAAAACTTCCTCTTTCCACGCGAGTTTTTAGATAAAAAAATAGGTGTACTCAGTGGAGGAGAAAAGAACCGTGTAGCACTCGCCCTGCTCTTTACCCAAGATGTTGACATTCTCATTCTCGATGAGCCGACAAATGACCTTGATATTCCTACTATCAATATTTTAGAAGAGCAGCTTACCAACTTTGCCGGAGCTGTCATCATCGTCTCACACGATAGATATTTTGTTGATAAGATTGCAAAAAAGCTCTTTATATTTAAACCAGATAAGACCATAGAAGAGTCTCACCAACTCTACTCTGAGTACCTTGAGATGGAAAAAGAGTTACAAGAACTGAGTGAGATGGAAAAAGAGGCAACAGTAGAGAAACCAAAAGAGCCAAAAAGAGAAAAAGAGAAAAAACTCAAACTCACTTTCAAAGAAAAGATAGCCCTTGAGAAGCTGCCACAAGAAATTGACGCACTCGAAGAGGAGATAGAGCAGATGAATATCTGTCTTGCAGATCCATCATGCTACGAGGAAAAAGGCATTACAGCACTTGCCGCTGAACTTGCAAAGCTCGAAGAGGAGTATGAAGCAAAAGTAGAAGAGCTACTAACAATTCAAGAAAAAGAAGAAGAGATAAACAATGGATGACAAAGAATACAAAGAAAAAAGAGCCCAAGAAGTCACCCAACTCGGAAGTGGCCAAACGCAGTACAAGTATGAGTATGACCCAACTCTGTTAGAGACCTTTGAGAATGTCCACCAAGAGATGGACTACTGGGTAACACTCAATGCAGATGAATTCACATCTCTGTGTCCGAAGACAAATCAGCCTGATTTTGGCACACTCATCATTAACTACATCCCAAATGTGAAAATGGTCGAGAGCAAATCGCTAAAACTCTACCTCTTTAGTTTTATGAACAGCGGTGAGTTCCATGAAGATGTGGTCAACAAAATAGGAAAAGATCTAGTAGCACTTATGGAGCCAAAATACCTTGAAGTCATCGGGCTTTTTTACCCACGAGGCAACATCAGCATACACCCTGCGTTTAGCTACTCAAATGGACAAGAGAAGTACAAAGAGATAGAGAAGTACCGCTTTTTAAACCGTAACCTCAACCCGCAAAGGATAGGATAATGCAACTTCAATGTGTAAAAATACAAAAAGAGACAAGAGTACAGTACCTCTCTCACGAGCTTCTCTTTTTAGCCCAAAGCGGACAGCCCTACCGTGGTAGTCTCTATGTCAACTTTACAAGTATTGGAGAGAGCTTTGATCTGACGGACTTCAAAAAGTACATCACATCACTGAGACATACAAAGCTAAACGCAGAAGATATTGCCTATGAGATATTTATAACTATTTCCAAAGATATAGAGACAAAAGATTTAGGAGTTGTGGTAGATTTAACAGCGAGGGGAGGAATACAACAAAGAATCAGCTACGGAGCCGAGTTCAATGTTGTTCAAAAAGAGAACATCTTTCAAGTAAGATAAGAGTATCTTACTTGTGTGCGTCTTTTAAAGAGTCTGCAATCAAGAATGCAAGCTCAAGTGACTGGTCTGCGTTTAGACGTGGGTCACAATGCGTATGGTAACGTGAACTGAGATCTTCTTCTGTTACAGTAAAGCTTCCACCTATACACTCTGTTACATTTTTCCCTGTCATCTCCAAGTGTACACCACCACCAAATGTGCCTTCGGCTTTGTGTACCTGAAAGAACTGTTTCATCTCTGTTAAGATGTCATCAACAGGACGTGTTTTATAGTTGTTTGATGACTTGATGGTATTTCCATGCATCGGGTCACATGACCAAACAACATTTAAACCTTCTCTCTCAATAGCACGAATAAGCTGTGGTAAATGATCACCAACTTTATTTGCACCCATTCTTACAATAATGTTGAGACGTCCTGCTTCATTATCAGGGTTTACAGCTTGTGCAAGGCGCACTAAATCATCAGGATCCATAGACGGGCCGGCTTTAATTCCGATAGGATTTTTGATGCCTCTCATATACTCAACATGAGCACCGTCAAGCTGACGTGTTCTATCACCTATCCAAACCATATGAGCTGCAACATTATACCACTCGCCGGTAAGTGAGTCTTTACGTGTCAATGCCTCTTCATACGGCAGTAAAAGTGCTTCATGTGATGTAAAGAAATCAGTCTCACGAAGTGTTCTATATGTTTTAGATGTCACACCACATGCTTCCATAAACTGCAGTGAACGCTCAATATCTTCTGCAAGTTTTTCATACTTTTCGCCCACTTCGCTCTTATATGCAAAATCAAGGTTCCATTTACTTACCTGATGCAAGTCAGCCAAACCACCCGATGCAAAAGCACGGAGTAAGTTTTGTGTAGCTGTCGCTTGATTATAAGCTTTTATCATACGCTCAGGATCTGGTACACGCGCTTTTTCAGTAAAATCAATACCATTAATGATATCTCCGCGGTAAGAGTCAAGTGTAATATCACCCTGCGTTTCAGTATCTGATGAACGCGGTTTTGCAAACTGTCCGCCAAGACGTCCCACTTTTACAACAGGAAGTCCACCAGCATAGGTCATTACAACCGCCATCTGCATCAAAGCTTTAAATGTATCACGAATATTATCGGCGTGAAACTCAGAAAAACTCTCTGCACAATCTCCACCTTGAAGTAAAAATGCTTTCCCCTGTGCTACATTTGCAAGCTGCTCTTTGAGTGAACGCGCTTCTCCGGCAAATACAAGCGGCGGATAGTTTCGTAACTCTGACAACACAGACTCAAGTTTTGCTTTATCAGGATAAGTCGGTTGTTGTAATATTGGTTTATCTCTCCAACTAGATGGATTCCAAGTACTC
>JALUZQ010000061.1 GCA_027011725.1 Sulfurimonas sp.
GTAGGAACAGTAGGTCTTTTACTTGCTATCTACTTTTTTATGGATTCCTTTGCAGGTTTTTCCATTGCGTTTAATATGAAACCGGCAAAAGGTTGGATCTGGTGGCTTATCAATGCTATCTTCTCTATGCTTATTGGAATTCTTTTCATTATAGGTTGGCCGTTTAGTTCACTCTATCTCATTGGACTATTGGTAGGGTTTAGCCTCTTTTTTGATGGTATTGCTTTACTTATTACCGGTTCAATCTTTAAAAAATTAAACAGCTAAAATGCAAGAAAACAAGAAAGCCTTTGGCTTATGGAGTGCGGTCTTTTTAGGCATTGGTTCCATGGTCGGTGCCGGTATATTCATCGTCATCGGGCAAGCTGGAGCGATGGCAGGGAACATTGTCTGGCTCTCGTTTGTCTTTGGCGGCATTATTGCACTGCTGAGTGGCTATTCCCTTGCAAAACTTGCCGTGCGTTACCAGTCCCGTGGTGGCGTTGTGGAGTATCTCGTGCAGGGGTTTGGAGAAAATATTTTTTCAGGTTCCATGGGCGTGATGTTCTACTTCTCACAACTCATAGCCGTTGCTGCCGTTGCCAAATCATTTGGTACATACGCTGCAACTTTTATGGCTCATGGTGATGGAATGTGGGTCAATATCTTCGCTGTGGGCATCGTAGCACTCTTTACGCTTATCAACCTCATTGGTGCATCCATCGTAGCAAAATCAGAAAATATCATCGTTATCATAAAGCTTGGTGTACTGGTTATTTTTGCAGTGGCAGCACTCTTTAGCATACAGCCACAACTTTTAAGTGTAGCAGATATGCCACCAATTAGCGGAATGGTATTTGCCATCGGTATTACCTTTTTTGCCTATCAGGGTTTTAGCGTCATTACAAATACTGTTGAAGATATGGACAACCCAAAAGTCACTATGATGAAATCTATGTTCGTTGCTATTTTACTTGTTGCGGGGCTCTACGTACTGACAAGTATCTCCGTTTTGGGAAATCTTCCTCTTGAGGAAATCATCAAGACAAAAGATTATGCACTTGCAGAAGCTGCAAAACCGATGTTTGGAGAGTGGGGATTTAAAATCATGGCTCTCACTGCGCTCATCGCTACGGCCTCAGCCATAAACGCAACACTCTATGCTGTTACAGAAATAGGCTACACAATGGCAAAAGAGGGAAATCTTCCAAAGATTTATGAGTACAACATCTACAACTCATTTGAAGGGCTCATTGTCAGTGCTTTACTTATCATCCCGATGATTTTGTTCTTTAACCTCTCTGAGATTACAACTGTTGCGGCTATTGTGATGCTTATAGTGCAAGGCTCTACTCATGTAGCACATTTAAACCTCATCAAGGAAACAGGTGCAAAACGCTCTTTTGTACTTTTGGCTATCTTTTCGATGTTTGGTGTTGCAGGACTCACTCTTTACTCAACATACAAAACGATGCCTGAGATCGCCTACTATCTCATAGCTGCGTTTGCATTGGCTCATGCTGCAGAGTATCTGCTGCGTCATCTGCATCAAAGAACCATTACAAAACAGACGACATAACTTTTTCATCTACTTTCACTTCCAAATCAAGAAGTGAAAGTGGCACTCCAAAATGCTCAATTTTCACATAATCTTTAAAAGTAACAAGCAAAGAGGTCGCCTTGTCTGATTCAAGTATGGCTTGAAGTTCCTCTTTTGTATAGGTATGATGGTCTTCAAAGTAGTGTTTGCCTACAACTTGGGGCAGGTATTTATTAAGACGCTCAGGTCGTGCTATGGCTGTGACAAGTGTCATGCGCTGCGTTTGATATTTAAGTGTCACAACTCTTGTAAAATCCACATCCTCTTGAAGCACAACAGCCTCTTTGCCTTGCCATAAACGCTCTCTGTAAGGACCACTTGGCAGACAAAAGTTGTTCTTCGTCTCTACATCTATGAGTACATCAAGCTTTTTTATGTCATGTTTAGAGTAAGCATCATCAAGCAGGACAACTTCACACCCCATAGCTTTGGCTTTTTTGATGGCAGGTTTTCTATCTTCACTCACAATTACCACTGCGTTTAGAAGTTTCTTGGCATATATCATTGCCTCATCTCCGCTTACACTTACATCACATAAGATCTTTTTTTCATCTTTGACGACTACTAATCCTTTTGAGTCACGTCCATACCCACGTAAGATGATTGCAGGCTTTTGAAACGAAGATGCAAACGCAGTGACAAGCGGTGTTTTTCCACTCCCGCCAACCGTCAGATTTCCAACGCTAATGATCTTTATGCCGAAATCTTCCGCTTTTTTTAAACGAAAACGGACATACATAACAGCGCAGTAGAGCCAACTCAGAGGAAGCAGCAAAAATGAGAGAAGTTTTTGAAGAAGAGTTGGGTTGTAGAAATACTTCTCAACCCAAAAGACGAAAGATTTTTTCAACGCTTTTTATACTCTTGTTTTTGCGATTTTCTTTACAGTTTTGATGACGCTCTGCACTTCATCATCACTCATACTTGCATATATCGGCAAAGAGAGTACCTGCTGATACGTACGCAAAGCTACCGGAAAATCATTGACACGCAAAGAGTACTTACTTTTGTAGTAACTCAAAAGGTGTAGAGGAATATAGTGCAGTCCTGTACCTATACCCTCTTCTTGCAGAGCAAGTGCAAAAGAGTCTCTGTTTTTATCAATCTTGATGATGTAGAGTGAAAATGGATTCTCTTCATTGCTCATATCAGGAATACTCACATGATCCACGCCATCAAGCTCTTTTGAGTAGAGCTGTGCTATCTCACGCTGTCTTTTTATGTTCTCATCTTGGTCTTTTATCTGTGCACGGATATACGCTGCGTTTAGCTGAGACAAAGAGTAGTCGTTTCCAATGTCCACAACATCATAAATGTACTCTAAAGCATCTTCATCACGAACCATAGCATGATGTGCAAGCAGTCTTGCACGCTCAATGATCTCTTCATCATCACTTACAAGCATTCCACCGTTACAGATGTTCTTTTTGAGGTGTGGAGAGAAGTTAAACGTAACAATGTCAGCGCCGGTTGAGCCTATTTTTTTCCCGTTGCATGTTGCACCGAGTGCTTCACTTGCATCTTCTACGACTTTTACCCCGTAAATCTTCGCCATCGAATAGACACGCTCAAGATCAACACTCTCACCACCTAAGTGAGTTAAAACAACTGCTTTGAGCTTTTTAGACTTGTTATCTTCCAAATAAGCTTCGAGTTTATCTAGGTCGATGTTGTAACTCCCCTCGGCAATATCTATAAAAACAGGTTCAGCATCAAAATGACGCACAACCTCAGGAACATTTGGGTGTGCATTAACACTACACACAACCTTGTCACCGCGTTTGAGGTCAAACGCAAGCATAGCAAGATGCAGCGCTGAAGTCCCATGAGAAGTCGCAAGGGCATACTTTGAGCCTACATATTCACAGAACTCTTTTTCAAGCTCCTCAACCTGATGTACATCTTCACCATCGAGTGCATCACTAACATTTGAATGAGCACTTCTTGAAC
>JALUZQ010000062.1 GCA_027011725.1 Sulfurimonas sp.
AGCAGCATCAAAAGTGTTTGCATCCTCTGCATTGTTTATGCTCGGGTTGAGGTCTGCCATGATGCGCCAGTAGTTTTCTCCTTTTCGCAGTTCAGTTAAAGAGATGTGAATGTGAATGGAGGGCACATTTGGGTTTTTTGGATGGATGATGGTAGAGATGGCCGTTGCCGAGTTTAGGTTCTTTTGGGGCATATCATCATAGTGTACTTGTGAGACATTGACACTTGCGGTGTTAAAAAGCTTCATATCTCTGGCTTCAAATCTGCTGCCACCACCATGTACGCCGCCATCACGCAGCCATGTAACTTCTTCGAAGTGTTTTCCTTCGCCAAATTTATCTGTCAAATCATCGAGTTTTTCTACAAATCTTTTTTGTAAAGAACGCACGAGAGCATACGCTTTTTGTGCATCTGTTGAACTAGCCATTATCATATTATTTATCTTCCTGAATTATTGAAATTTAATTACGTCCACACCATTGGCGCTCACAAGGAACACCATCACCATCACCATCCATCTTTGTATCTGGACAGTTGTGTATGAAAAAGATCGCTTCGCTGCAAGATCTCATCTGTGAGCAGTATTGCCTGCCGTCACAGACATAGTTCTCTTCGTCTTCTTCACTCTCCTCATCCTCTTGAACAACTTCTATTTCATCATCATAAGCAGATAATGTTGTAGAGATTGAAGGTGTATGACCTCTGTAAAGATAGTTGCCATACCAACCGGCAAAAAGAAGTAATGCAAGCGCAATTTTTTTCATTGGAGTCTCCTCTTATATTTAAAAATATTATAGCACAAGAATTGCTGATGCGTTTAGGTTTTAAAAGATATATTTTGCTAAAATCTCATTATGAATAAACAAGAGTACATAAACGCAGTAGAAAAACTAAATCTGTGGGCATACCATTACTATGTGTTGGATGATCCGATAATGACCGATGAGGGCTATGACAAGCTCTATCATGAAGTGCAAAAGTATGAAGAATCTCATCCTGATGAAATTTTGCCAAACTCTCCAACCCAGAGAGTCGGTGATGTAGTGAGTGAAGGCTTTACCAAAGAGAAACATCTCTCACGTATGTGGTCTTTAGAGGATATTTTTGATGCTGATGGCTTAAAAAAGTGGCTGGAAAAGACCTACAGACTCGATAAAAATGTAACATTTTACTGTGAACCAAAGTATGATGGTGCAAGTTTAAACCTGATTTATGAAAATGGTGAACTCATCAAAGGTATTACCCGTGGAGATGGAACTGTTGGAGAGCTTATCACGCAAAATGTAAAGACTATTCGCTCAATTCCTCTTACTATTGAGCATAAAGAACTTATTGAGATTCGTGGGGAAGTGGTCATTTTTAAAGATGAGTTTGAGAAAATAAACAAAGAACGCCTAAAACGTGGCGAACCGCCTTTTGCTAACCCTCGAAACGCAGCAGCAGGAAGCCTGCGCCAACTCGATCCTAAAGTGACGGCTGCACGTAATCTTGTCTTTTTACCCTATGGTGTCGGCATTAATTCACTTGAGCATAAACTCCTCAGCGACAAAATGAGTTACATCTATGAACTTGGGTTTCGTAAGCCGCCGCTTCGTGCTGTCACAAAAGGCTATGATGAGATAGAAGCCATTTATGAGAAGATGAAAGAAGAGCGTGAGAGTTACCCGATGATGCTCGATGGCATGGTGGTAAAGGTTAACGAGATAGCCGCACAGATAGATATGGACTACACGGTAAAAGTGCCGCGTTGGGCTGTGGCGTACAAGTTTCCGGCAGTCGAGAAGATCACAACGCTTAAAGATATTATCTTACAAGTTGGACGAACGGGTGTAGTGACACCTGTGGCAGTGGTCGAACCGACAGAGATAGATGGCGCAGTCGTTGAGCGTGCAACTTTGCATAACTTTGACGAGATAGAGAGGATGGATATTCGCATAGGTGATAAGGTCATCATACTTAGAAGTGGAGATGTCATTCCTAAAATCGTCAAAGTGTTGGTAGATGAGCGTGATGGCAGTGAAGTAAAAGTAGAACGCCCGAAAAACTGCCCTGTTTGTGGGAGTGAACTGCTCCAAGAAGAGGTACTTATAAAGTGTCAAAATCTTAACTGTGAAGCAAGAGTTGTCAACTCCATCATCTACTTTGCCTCAAAGCCCTGCCTCAACATTGACGGACTCGGCAATAAAATAGTCGAGCAACTCTATAACGCGGGACTTGTTAGAAGCGTACTTGATCTGTTTAGTTTGAGTATGGAAAAACTTTTGGAGTTAGAGGGCTTTAAAGAGAAAAAAGCGAAGAATCTTTTAGATGCCATAGAGAGTGCTAAACGCAGTGAACTGTGGCGTTTCATCAATGCACTTGGAATTGAGCATATAGGGGAAGTAGCTTCAAAAATGATAGCCGAGGCTTTCGGACTTGAGTATCTAAACGCAACGAAAGAGGAACTTGTAGCCATTGACGGCATAGGCGATGAGATGGCAGAGAGTTACTTGGAGTTTATGAGAGTAAATCGTGAAACGGTGGAGAAGCTACATAACATCATAGAACCTATTGCACCTGAGAAAAAAGAAGAAGCAAAAGAGAACCCTTTTAAAGGAAAAACCATTGTACTTACAGGAACGATGAGTGAACCGAGACCAAAGATAAAAGAGATGCTGGAGTCGTTGGGTGCAAAGGTCTCAGGAAGTGTGAGTAAGAAGACGGATTATCTCATTTATGGTGAAGATGCGGGGAGTAAGTATGACAAGGCTGTGAGTTTAGGTGTGGCTACGCTTACGGAGAATGAAATGAATGGGATGTTAACTTGAGGTTAGATAACTATCTCGTAGAAAAGGGCTTTGTTGAGAGTCGTAACAAAGCACAAACTCTCATAAAAGAGGGGCTTGTTCTTGTGAATGAAAAAGCTATGAAAAAGAGCTCTTTTAAAGTCGAAGAGGGTGATGAGATCACAATAAGTGCGCATAAAAGCTATGTCTCTCGTGCTGCGTTTAAGTTGGATACTTTTTTAGAGGAGCTGCGTTTAGATGTACAAGGAAGAGTTGCTCTTGACATTGGTTCTTCTACTGGTGGCTTTACGCAGGTGCTTTTAGAGAGAAATGTTGCTGAGGTAAACGCAGTGGATGTGGGGCATGACCAACTGCATCACTCTTTACGAGAAGATGAGCGAGTCAACGTTTACGAGGGGTGTGACATCCGAAAATTTGAACCAAATCGCACTTTTGACTTGGTTGTGAGTGATGTTGCGTTTATTTCACTGCTTTATATATTAGAAGATGTGCAGAGACTTGCATCACGTGATATTATTTTACTCTTTAAGCCACAGTTTGAAGTGGGACGTGAGGTTAAGCGTGATAAAAATGGAGTAGTGCTTGACAAAAAAGCCATCGCAAACGCAATGCAGAAGTTTGAAGATGCTTGTGCGATTAAAGGGTGGAAATTAGAGAAAAAATCTCCTTCTACGTTGAGTGGCAAAGAAGGAAATTTGGAGTATTGTTACTACTATACAAAGCAGCGCTTATCC
>JALUZQ010000063.1 GCA_027011725.1 Sulfurimonas sp.
AGGTTGTTGTATCAACGCTAGGAGTGCTTTACTCCATGGGTGGAGATGTGGATGAAAACTCACACTCGCTGGCAGAGAACATTCGAAAAAACATTCCTTTTGCCTCTGCTGTTGCGTTTATAGTAGTGGTAATGGTCTATCTGCCGTGTTTGGCGGCAACGACCGTTTTTGCCAAAGAGGCAGGTAGCTGGAAATATGCAGTCTATCTCTTCATCTTTACCTCAGTTGTAGCGTATGTACTTGCATTTATTGCGTATCGTGTTGCACTTTTAGTGACCTAGATAAGAAACAACATTATCTGTTTATTATTTTGTACGGGTTATAATGGTGAAAATATAAAAGGCGAAAAATGTCAGAAAAAAAACAAAAAATATTGATGATTGAAGATGACTTGGAACTGGCCGAGATACTTACAGAGTATCTTGAGCAGTTTGATTTTGAAGTAATTACAGAAGATGACCCTTTCAAGGCTGTAAGTATTTTAAAACTTGAACCTTTTGATTTGGTCATTTTAGACTTGACACTGCCGGGAATGGATGGACTTGAAGTGTGTGAAGCAATTCGTGAACGTCAAGATATTCCTATTATCATCTCAAGTGCAAGAAGTGATGTGACCGATAAGATAAAAGCGCTTGAACTCGGTGCAGATGACTACCTTCCAAAGCCGTATGACCCACGTGAACTAGAAGCACGTATTCACTCGGTTCTACGTCGTTATGAGGCAAAAAGTGAAGCCAAAGAAGAGGGAAAGAGTGACTTCAAATGCGATAAAGAGACAATGAGCATTACCTATAAGGGGCGTAACATAGAACTTACAAACGCAGAGTTTGGTATTCTCTCTTATATGATTTCCAAGCAGGGACTTGTCGTCTCTCGTGAAGACCTCATTCATAATGTAAACGCAATTAATGAAGACTCTTCAAATAAGAGCATCGATGTGATGGTCGGACGTATACGAAACAAACTTGGAGATAAATCGCTCATAGAGTCTGTCAGAGGCGTAGGGTATAAACTTTTAAAATAGTATGAAACGCCACGCAGTCCTTATTACCATTCTCTTCGCACTCATTGTCTCCTTAGCGAGTGTGAGTGTGGTCTTTTATGAGTTTTATAAGCTCAACCGCCAGCAATACATCAACCATATTTTTACCAAATACTCTGTCATTACACAGATTTACCGTGAACACCAACAGCGTCTCAGCTCAGAGATTATGCTTGAAGCGAATTTAGCTGTCTATGACTTGGAAGTAGTCAAAGACAAGAACTCTACAAAAGAGATTCTTGGCAAAGGAAAAGTCTTAAAGCGTGAAGGTTTTAAAAGCTTCAATACAGCCTTGATGATAAACAACAAAGGGATGTACACGAAAAATACTGTTACAAATTTACGTGCGACTATGCTGCGTTTCAAACGCCAAATCTATTTTCAGATAGAGACACCAAAAGGTGACATTCTCATTCAAGATAATCAACTCAAACCGTATAACCCTGTAAATATAATATATGCCTATGCGATGACTGTTATGACAATTTGTCTCTCCTTTATTTTGGTGTTACGTAAATTGAGTCCACTTATACGTTTGCGTAAAAAAATTGCGCTCTACGGAGCAGGTAATATGGACATCTCTTTTAAAACGAGCAGTGAAGATGAGATAGGTCTTGTTGCAAATGAGATTGAAAAAGCAAGAGTTAGAATTAATAACATCTTAGAGAGCAGAACGCTCTTTTTACGCAACCTGATGCATGAGCTTAAAACTCCCATAGCAAAAGGAACCATCGCGACACAAATGCTCGAGTCAAAAAAACAGCGAGAAAGGTTTAGTTCTATATTTAAACGTTTGGAGTCACTTGTCACCGAGTTTGCCATGATAGAAGAGGTGACGAGTCTTGATGATAAACGTGATTTTAGTGAGTACAGACTTGTTGATATCATAGATGGTGCCATTGATATGGCGATGGTCGAGCGAAGTCGTGTAAGTGTGGAGATAGGGGGTGACATTAAAATACATGCAAACTACCGTCTCTATACGACTGCCATTAAAAATATGATAGATAATGCAATGAAGTACTCAAGTGATGGGCATGTCCGTATTTATGTCAATGAAAGAGGAGAACTCTGTTTCGAGAATAAAGGTGAAAGGCTTTCTCATCCTCTGCATTACTATATTGAACCCTTTACAAAGGACAATCCGTCAAAGAACAGCTTTGGTTTAGGGCTCTATTTGGTTGATTCCATCTTAAAAGCACACGATCAGGTTCTAGCGTATGAGTATGAAAATGGAGTAAATCGCTTTATCTTTGCATAAGAAAAAGAATGTAAACTTATGATATGAATAAGTTTCTTTATCTTTTACTTATCTTATCTTTGGCATTTATCTCTTTTGCCATTGGTTGGATAAGCCATCCCGCACCAAAACCACCTGTGAAAACTCCTAAAAAAGTCTCTTATTTACAAAAGATAAAACAAAGAGGCGTACTCAATGTGGTTTTACTCAATGCGCCTTCTACCTACCTTATTGGACCAGAGGGCGCACAAGGATTTGAGTATGATTTGCTGCAATCGTATGCAGATCATCTTGGTGTGGAGTTAAATGTCACCGCAGCTCATACAGTAAAAGAGGCACTGGAACTTTCCAAACGCAGTGACATAGATATAACATCTGCCTCTTTGGCAAAAACCCCTAAACGTAAAAAAATGTATAATTTTGGACCATCTTATTTTGAGGTGCAAGAGCAGGTGATTTGTAATCGCGATATGTTGCGCGGTGATGATTTCCCTCGAGATGTGGAGGATTTGGCAGGCTTAAATCTTATGGTAGGTGCAGGGACAAGTTATGCCGAGACCATAAAGTCACTTCAAGATGACGGTTTTGACATAAATGCTCTCATAAGTGCTGATAATTCAACTGAAGAGTTGCTGCAGATGGTAGCAAATCATCAAATTGACTGCACCATAGCAGACTCAAATATCTACTCTATCAATATGCGCTACTTCCCAAACATAGCTATGGCTTTTTCTATCTCTCCTCGTGAACAGCTTGCATGGATTCTTCCAAAAAATTCTCCAAAGCTAGAGATAGATATGTATGCTTGGCTCAATGACTACAACCAACAAGGAAAGATGACACAACTTAAAGACCATTATTATGGCTATATTCTCTTTTTTGATTACTATAATGCGAAGATGTTTAATAAACGCATCAAAAGCAGATTACCACGGTATCAAAAATATTTTCAAGAGAGTGGTGAAAAATATGATATTCCTTGGACTATATTAGCAGCTGTTGCTTACCAAGAGTCCCACTGGAATCCACGAGCGAAAAGTTTTACGGGTGTACGTGGACTTATGATGCTTACCCGTAAAACGGCGAAGATGCTTGGAGTGAAAAATAGACTAGATCCGAAGCAGAGCATAGATGGAGGTACAAGACATCTCAAAGAGATGTTAAAGCGCATACCTGATGAAGTGCAGGGCGAGAACCGACTCAAATTTGCATTGGCTGCATATAACATAGGC
>JALUZQ010000064.1 GCA_027011725.1 Sulfurimonas sp.
CAATTATATCATAAAGGCTTATTTACAATGATTATCATTCCAGCACGTTTAGCATCGACTCGTTTTCCACAAAAGGTACTCGCCGAAATTGACGGACTTCCTATGGTTGTCCGTACTGCAAAAAGAGTTGCACATTTAGATAGAGTTGTCGTTGCGGCCGATGATGAGAGTATCATTAATAAATGTAAAGAGTATGGCGTTGATGCAATGCTGACTTCCACAACACACAAAAGCGGAACAGACCGTATCTATGAATGTGCTTCACTGCTTAATTTGCCTGATGATGAGCTTATCATCAATGTTCAAGCAGATGAGCCATTTATTGAGCCTGATGTTGTCGAAGCACTTATGAGTAAACTAAGAGCGCTCCAAACGCAGCAAAGAGATTTCATTATGGGAAGCTGCTATAACTCTATAAACGCAGAAGCAGCAACTGATCCAAACCTTGTGAAAGTAGTGCTCGATGCAGAAGGTGATGCCATTTACTTCTCCCGTGCCAAAATTCCTCACAACCAAAACGGTGATGCAGTATATTTTGGACACATCGGCATCTACGGATTTTCAAAAAAGAGCCTCAAAGAGTTTTGTAACCTCAGCGATGCACCCATAGAAGACATAGAAAAGCTAGAACAGCTCCGCGCAATTTATCATCAAAAGAAAATAGCTATGGTAAAAGTAGCAAGTACCGGTTTTGGCATCGATACAAAAGAGGATTTAGCAAGAGCAATAGAGATATTTTTATAGCAAAGCTTCAAATTCCGCTGCTTTTACAGCCTTGGAAAAGTAGTACCCCTGCATTAAATAACAAGCGTTTTGCAACAGATACTCTTTATCGTCATCTGTTTCAACTCCTTCGGCTAACACTTCAAGGTTTAAGGCATTTCCAAGGGCAATGATAGCTTTGACTATCTCTTTGTTATCCGGGTTTTCATTCATATCCAGCACAAAGGATTTGTCGATCTTAATTTGTGAGATCGGGAACTTTTTAAGGTATCTAAATGAGGACTCCCCTGTTCCAAAATCATCAAGAGCCAACGATATTCCCAAAGCTTTCAACTCTGAGAGGATTTCAATATTCTCTTGAGGTCTTTGCATCACTTGTCTCTCAAGTATTTCAAGCTTCAGCCACTCGGCTTTAAAATCATATACTTGCATAACTTTTTGCAGATACTCCACATACTGAGGGTCTTCTAGCTGTTTTATAGCCAAATTCAAAGACAATATACCCGGGTTTTTCCCCTCTTTGTACCATTGGCTAAACTGTGCCATGGCACTCTGCATCATCCAGTTATCTATCTCAATTATCAGATCACTCTGTTCAGCAATAGGAATGAATGTATCAGGAAATATTACACCTCCGTGAACATCATTCCAGCGGATAAGAGCTTCGGCTCCTACTATTTTTCCACTTCTAGCATCTACAACAGCTTGGTAGTAGGTCTCAAAGCGCTCATTTTTCAGGGCTTCTCGTATGCCGTTTTCTATTTTTATTTTATTTGAAACGATCTGTGTCATCTCATCGGAGTAGAACCATCCTCTGTTTCTTCCCTCCTGTTTTGCCGTATACATTGCCGTATCTGCATACTTCACCAGATCACTTAAGCTTTGAGTATCATCAGGAAAAATACTAATACCGATACTGCATGAAATATGAAATGTATGCTTTTCAAATATATAGGGTTTTGCAACCTCTGCTAAAATACTCTGTGCTTTTTGCACGACCATATTCAAGTCATCAATATTTTCCATAATGACGGTAAATTCATCCCCGCCGATTCTTGCAACAGTATCTTCCTCTCGTATATGGCGCTTTAATCTTTGAGCAACCTCTTTTAAAAGAACATCTCCCATATCATGACCAAGTGAGTCATTTATCTCTTTAAACATATCTAAATCTATAAAGAAGAGGGCAAGCTTTCCTTCATCTCTTGAGGCATGGGCAATGGCATGTTGTAGTCTGTCATAAAAAAGGTTCCTATTTGCGAGTCCTGTAAGCGCGTCATGATTTGCTTGATGATAGAGCCGCTCTTGCATCTCTTTTCTATTTTGAATATCTCTCCAAGAGGCATACACATATTTGTTATGCTCTATCTCAATGGGTGCGAGTTTTATCTCAAACCAGGTTGGTGTACCATCATATTTAAGATGCACCCATTCAAACTGCTGTTCTTCTCCTCGCCTTGCAGCAGCAATATACTCTTTTGCAGCCTCCATCGATGAGCGTCCATCTGGCTGGTACTCAGGTGAGACCTCATAAGGTGCGGCATGAAGAAGCTTTTCTTTTGAAGGATACCCTAAAGTTTTGTATGCCGTTTCATTACAATCTACAAATTTATCTCCTTCAAGCACTAAAATTCCCTCTGCCGATTTTTCAAAAAGTATCTCAAAAGCATCTTTTTGATTTTGTAGAATCCTTTTGTTCTCTTTTATCTCTTCACTTACTACATTGATGAGATGTGCCAATGCATTAATGGAAACCGCTTGCTGTGTAAACTCTTTAGAAATTTTACTGATCTGCTTTTCACTCTTGACCTGTTCATTCTCACTTAAGACAAGCAGTGTCATTGTTTGATTTAAGAACTCTTTTTGTGTCGTTGTGTAAAACTCTCCATGTGTAAAGAAACCACTCGTAGGCGCTATTGTCTTTAAGGGCAGCAACTCATTTACAATATCAGCATTGAGGTAGTGTCGTCGTGCTAAACATGAGTATATAAAAATTGCTTCTGCAGGCTGTTTTGCCACATTCGTAGCGATCTCTGTAGATTTTTCATGAATACTTTTAATATCACCATACCCAAACTCTACTCTATCGCCATCATGAAAAGCTCCGGCAAAACTCAAACTGCCATCGGGATGCACCTCAGTGACTGCCCGTGAAACTAAAAAACCATCTCTTTGAATAATAAGAGGAAATTCCGTTCCCGTTGAAGGAAGTCCCATAGCAATTTCTCTTCCGAGATAATGCTTATATGTATCATAAGCACTGCGTTTACCAATGGTATAGACACGATTTCCCTCTGCTTTTGTTATTCTCAGTCCAACCCCTATTTGTGACCAATTATAACTGTAATCTCTATAAACGTGTAATGCCTCTGAGTTCAAAGCAACCCCTACAGCACCCTTTTCAAGTACTCCTTCATTGGTAAAAACATAGGTATTTTTACTCCTCTCACCATGAGCTGCAATACCCCCGGCGATGATGATGTTCTTATCGACACTATTGATGCCTTTTAAGTATTCTTCACCGGAAGTGTTGTAACATGTAGCAAAACTTATCAGAGCTTTCGTATCTTTTTGTATCAATTTTTGAGCTAAAATCCTGCCGCTTGAGAAACCTTCATCATCGTGAATATGGTACGCCAAAGCAAGAGAAGTTTTTTCAAAATGTGTAAAGTTTATAACCGCTGCGTTTAGTGAGACCTCAGCATCTGCTATTTGTCCGTCTGTTGTGACACCTATGATCTTGGCAGCTGAAAAGAAAGCATTAAGATCACCGAGAAGCTGCTCTACAAA
>JALUZQ010000065.1 GCA_027011725.1 Sulfurimonas sp.
GGGCATTATCCTCAAAGGTGACATTAGAGTTTTTAAGATTTACATTTTTAACAAAGAGTGAAAAAGGAGTTGTTTGTGTACTCTTTTGCACACTCTTTTCACTCTGCGTTTTTTGATTTATCTTTACATACTCCATCCAGTCGATTGTTTTTGAAGCACTGCGTTTAGCCTTTACATTCAGACCATCTACTATCATAGCAGCAATGTTTACTTTAGACTGCAAAGGCAATACATATATGTCACGCAGAGCAAATCGCTTCATCGTCAATATATCTTGCGCACCTTTTTTAGGCTTCAGACGAAGGTTATTGATACTGAGTTCTGTATTTTTAATTTGTGTTGCGTTTAGATCTTTCATATCAAACGCATACTCTGAGTGCAGTGTAATTGTTCCGTCTGCTACTTCAATATTAAGCATATCTTTAACATAACGCCACTCTGTATAGAGTTTATTCGCCTTAAAATCCAGCACTCCACTCACCGCAAATGGTTCATAATGCTTCACTTGTGTATGAATGTCTATAAAACCATTATCATTAAAGCCTGCAAAGAAGCGTAGTGTAGCCTTTGGCTTTTCATTCTCTTGTGTATCGACATTTTTTAAACGCAGTCCAATGTTTTGTATGCCAAAATGGTATGGATCTTTTAAAGTCTTATCTGTAAGTGCAACTACACCATTATTTATCTTTACACTATTGATGATTATACGAGGAAGCACTGTGCTGCGTTTCGTATCTGCTTCTTTTTCTTTCTCGTTTGATACTTTTAAAATATTTAGAAGATTCAAACTTTTATCTTTGTTACGTACCACATTTACATAAGGAGCATTCAGTTCTAAAGAGTGTAAAGCAAAAGCCCCATACACCAAAGCTGATGGATCCACATCGACAACAAGTGAGTCAAAGGAGAGAAGCTCCTGCTTCTTAGCATCTTGCATTTTGTAGTCAAAAAGTGTCAGTTTAAATAAAAATGGGTTAAACAAGACAGAGTCTAAGGTTACTGTGGCTTTTGTTTGTTTTTGGAGTGTTTCAACAAGTTTGGATTTAATGATTATTGGAAGAATAAGAAATCCCACTACAGCATACGCAATAGTGAGATAGAGAAAAAACTTTAAAAATTTACGTAACATGAGAAACTCCACAAAATAGTTTTGTAAAGTTTATCTCATAATGCGTTAAAAAAGAATTATCTCTGCGCAGCTTTTAATACACTCTCTTTAGGGAAAACGAATGTTGTTTCTCTGTAGACAGAGACTATTTTGTCCGGTTTACCGTTTTTATCAAGTGCGTATGCATGGATTTTAATAGGAATAATAGTATCTTTTCTCTTATTATCTACAAGCATATCTTCTGTCACAAGTGTAACGATTTTTTTCTTTTTCACACCCGGTACAACTTTAAACGGTTTTGTTGGTTTCGCTATTTTTATTTTACCTTCCATACCTTTTGGAGGAATAACATCAAAATAGAACTTCATAGGTTTTGCTTCTGTATTTTGCAATAAGAAGATATATGAATTCTCGACTTTAAACTTTCCGTTATCCAAAGGTTTGACCGCGTAAAGTCTTGTCTCTTTGTTAATGTTTAACAGCATATGCTCTTTTGTCGTACTCATATAACCAAGTGCGAACATTAAACCAACAAGCAGCGCCATATATGCTATGACTTTCGGGCGGAAGTATTTTGTTTTTCCTTTTCTCTCTACAATCTCATAATCACTCGACCATGTAACCAAAGAAGGTTTCCCAAGTTTACCCATAACAGTCGTACAAGCATCCACACACTCTAAACAGTTAATACACTCTAACTGTAAACCTTGGCGGATATCGATATGTGTAGGACAAACAGTCACACACTTCTCACATGTTGTACACTCAGCATTAGGGTCGATCGCTTGAAGATCTTTTTGCTTCGTTACAAGTTTACGATGCTCTCCGTTACCTTCATCTTCATAGATTTTTCCACCTCTATGCTCATCATAAAGTGCCATAATCGTATGCTCATCATATAAAACAGACTGAACACGAGAGTAAGGACACACATAAATACAGAAGTTCTCTTTCAAAAAGACAATGTCATAAATCAAGAATGCTGCAATACCAAGCACAAACCCGATCATTGTCATATGCTCACCAGGATTAGACAAGTACTTGAAGAAGTCTTCCGGCGGAATAAAGTACCACATAAAGTCTGCACCTGCAATGAGTGCCAAGACAGTCCAAATAGTTATAGCTATTGCCTTCTTCGCTTTATTCTCAGGCTTAGACATATCCGGTTCTTGCTGTTTGTTCCCTATACGCTTACGTAAGTGTAGCAGTTTTGTCTCAATCAAGTCACGGTAAATTACACGAAACACAGTCTGCGGACATACCCATCCACAAAAAACACGTCCACCCATAACCGTCATACCAAAGATGGTGATAAACATAAGCATCAATAAGAATGGCATCAAATAGAGCTCTTGCATATCAAAACGTACAAAAGCAAGATCGAGCTTCATTTTATCAAAGCTTAGTAGAAAGAAATGGTGTCCATTTATTTTTATCCACGGTAAAACAAGAGCAACGATCGTTGCTATCGCATACACGTAATAACGCTTAATTCTCCAAGGTGTGGGGATCTCTATCCCTTTTTTTTCTTTACTCATTTTTTCTCCTCTTTTATTGTGGACAGACGATAGTATCTATGACTCTCTCTTCCGCATTATCTGTTGTCTCCGACACCAGTGAACCTGATGCAACTTGTCGTAACTCTCGTGACTCAATATAGTCTTTAAGCGAACTTCTACTCACATTCAAAAGGCGTGCCATTTCACTGACACTCTTTCCTTCTCTGATATATGTCAAAAGATCGTTTATATAGACATCAAATTTTGAGCTTGATCTACTTCCTTTTGGACGACCAATCACACGCTTCGCACTCTCTTGCAGTTTTTGACGCAGTTGGTCCATAAGACCCAGTATCAACATAGCACTGCTACGCTGAGACATAATGACGGAGTGTTTGATGAAATGTACTTCATACTCATTTTTCATCAAACAACTCACCATCTGCACCAAATCTTCCATATTTGTACTTAGCACCCAAACATCATACACGAGCAGTGTTGCTTTTGCATGTGATTGAAAATACTTCGTCACTTCACTTCTCTCATCAAGACGCTTATTTTGCGAAGTATGGTCCAAAAACTCTTCATCTATGGTAATACCATTAGCAATAGCATACGAGTTCACATGCTGCAGTTGTTCATGTACCGCAAGAAAGTTTTTATCTGGACGGATATATGCTATAACCATGGCGACAAAACCTCTCTATTTTTTAAATTTCGTCGTCATTATAGCAGCTTATGACGAATAAAGTCAATTAATTTAAGCTTTAATTCGTCATAAATTGAGGATTTTTTACCAACCTATGCCTAAACCGATGACATATCGTCTGTCTTCTAACTGTCCAATGACTGAACCGAGTTGTTCTTGATAGGTTGCTACTTGAAGTTTTACAAGGGTGAGTTGCATATCTAAACCGGCAGTATATGCACCTTTATATAGACCTGCGTTGAGTGTTGCCATAAACCATGAGTTATCAAGCAGCTCTAAGCTCGCACCTGCGCGGAGATGGTTCATTACCTCATAACCGATGTCGGCATTTGTATATTGATCGTAAGGACTGCTACTGTTATAGTTTTCAATTCTTGCTTGTTGTGAGTTAAAGAGGTCTGTATAATCAACAGAGAACTTCAATGAATTGGCCCAAGATATCTCTGGAGAGATAGAAGCTCCAAGGTTTACAGAAAGCGGCTGAGAGCCATAAGCATCAAAGGTCATATTTCCTATATTCATGATACTCAGACCAAGCGCAGGGTTCCATGCTTTGTTTGCAAACTCGTACAAAACACCCACATCCACACCAAAACCGGAATTATCGACTTCATAATTATCTTGAAGATACTCTGCAAGATCATCTTTATGTTGTGTTATCTCTCCTGCATCGATTGCCGCTTCATAAGATTTTTGCTTGATATATTTAGCACTCACACCTACTGTTACATCACCATTTAACATTCCATTTAAAAAATCACTTGAAAGTCCATGATATTTTTTAGCACTTGCTAAAAAAAGACCACCATATACTCGACTATGTGTCTCTAACACGCCGTTACTTCCACTGTTCGCATGAGGAATAAAGTTTGCATCAGATGCTGCTAAAATACCAAAAGAGTACGCTGTATCATTTGCTGCATGGTAAGAAAAAGAGGTATAGTTTGAGATATTTATATTAAAGGTGTCTCCAGAATATTTGTTTATTACATCCTGTGTATCTTGTGTTGTATCCGCTTTTTGCAGATCATCTGAAAAACTTTTAATTTTTTCAGAACCGGAAACACTTAGTCCAAGTATCTCCGCTTCAATCCCATGACTTTTTTTAATTTTTATAATGCCGGCAGGGTTGCTGAAAATAGATGTAGAGTAGCCCCCAACAGCCGTATTTGCTCCCCCCATACCCATAATACGAGGATCTTTATATAAAAACTCCTGCGTTGACATATCTGCATAGAGCAGACTACTAAGTGCAATGAGTGATAATGGTATAATTTTCTTCATAGTTTCTTTTCCCCCGACTATTTTTGTAGATAATCTATGATATTTTGAATCGTAACATTCCCATCAGGACTACCTGTTATCTCTTCTTTAAAATCATCAATACTTTTTGTAATGTCAGGATCTCCTGATACTGCAGCAATAGCATCTGAACCACCATTAAGCGTATCTACAAGAAGTTGTGCCACACCCAATGTATTGTTTGCATCCATCACAACAGGACACGCGTAACAGTCAGCGGCAGCAGGATTTGCCAAGTCTATAGAGCCATCGTCATTCTCAATGCCTTCACACGCACTTCTATCTCCACTTGCATCACAATATCCATCTGTTACTACCGTTGTATTGTTTGCATCTCGTGTCGCACTTTTTGCAAGTCTGTAAAAAGTCCCAACTCCCGTATATGAGACATCAACCTTTGCAAAAGGGTAACCACTGATATTAATATCACTTGCACTGATTGTAGTATCTGATTTTGGAGTATACGTAGGATCGATTACCCATGCAAGAGCATCTAAACTCGCACGCATATCATTTGGTGTGGAACTAGAATTACTATCGATAGAGTTCACAAGAGTATTTACATCACCTGTCAAATATGTGATGGTATTTGCAGCCTTTATAGTTTCGTTAAAACCAATATATAAACATGCATTTGCCAACCTTGGATCATCTATCAATTTTAAGTTTGCAGCAGAACACAATACACTCGACTCGGTAATATTCCCTTTTTGTATTGCTTTGGCATAGTATTTACTTGCTGTTGTAAGCAGAGGAAGAGAGTTCCCGTTTTTCTTCTCGTCAACACTTGTTAAAAATGACGTAAATGCACCATTTCCATCATCGTTTGAATCAATAACCATATTGATGATATCACTCACACTATACCCTGACTTACCCATATACGCAGCAGCCAGATTCATATTTAAATCACTTGAAGTGTAAGCATCTGCACATTTTCCCTCTAAGTCGGAAATAGCACTGTCATATCTCCCCTCATCAATGGCCTTTTGCACATCTATTCTACATGTCGTATTGTCATCTCCACAGCCAGAGAACATCACTGCAGCTGCTATCAATGATGCTGAAATAACTTTTTTATACATCATTTTTCCTCCCTTTTTTTTCTTAAATATGACCATTATATCAGATAATTTTTTAATTTTAATAAAATCTACAAAGCCATCTTTATGCTCTTATAGGGTAAAATAGCAATAACTATTTTTCTATAAAAGATTTGATAAATGACAACAAAACAGTATATTTTAGAGACTATTAAAAAGCGCCCGATGATTATTGACGGGGCGATGGGAACACAGCTCCAGCAGCGTGATGATGAGATTCCTAAAGAGGCATGGGAAGGCAATGAGGGGTGTAACGAGCTTCTCAATGTCACTGCTCCTGAGGTCATGAACGATATATTTCGTGCCTACCTTACAGCCGGTGCAGACCTCATCACAACCAATACCTTTGGCTCATTCAGCTGGGTTTTGGATGAGTACGACATAGCAGATCGTGCGTATGAGCTCACCAAGGCAGGTGCCGAACTTGTCAAAAAACAGTGTGAAGCATTCTCTACTCCTGAACATCCACGTTTTTGTCTTGGCTCCATCGGTCCGGGAACAAAACTGCCATCACTTGGGCATATCACTTACGATGAGATGTACGAAGGTTATACTGAGTTTTGTCTTGCTCTCATTGACGGAGGCGTCGATGTTTTTCTCATAGAGACTGCTCAGGACCCTCTACAAATAAAAGCTGCGCTACATGCCATTGGGGAAGCGAATAGACAAAGAGATACTGAAATTCCTATTATGGTTTCTGTTACCATCGAGCTTAGCGGTACGATGCTAATCGGTACCGATGCACAGACCATTGCTACTATTATGGAGCCTTTTGACATCTTAAGTCTTGGTTTTAACTGTGGAACAGGACCTGAACAGGTTTTAAAACATGTAAAAACACTCAGCGAAGTGTGGCACACGCCTATCAGTGTGCATGCAAACGCAGGTCTGCCTCAGAACCGTGGCGGCTACACTTACTACCCAATGGGCCCAGACGAGTTTGTCGAACAGCAAAAGAAATTTCTCGAATATGACGGAGTAAGCTTTTTGGGTGGTTGTTGTGGAACGACCCCCCAACATATTCGCGCACTTGTAAACGCAGTAAGCTCCATCACACCAAAAGCACCGACAGGTTCACATCCGACATCCATTGCTTCACTCTTTAACACCGTAGAGCTAATGCAAAAACCGGCTCCACTGCTCATAGGTGAGCGCTCAAACGCAACGGGCTCAAAAGCCTTTCGTGAACTGCTTTTAGCCGAAGATTACGAGGGCACTCTCTCTGTTGCACAGCAACAGGTACGTGCAGGTGCTCACGTTTTAGATGTCAATGTCGGCTTTGCAGGGCGTGATGAGAAAAAAGATATGAACGCAGTCATGGCTCTTTATGCACAAAAGATCGCCATTCCTCTTATGCCAGACTCCACCCAAACAAGCGGGCTTGAAACAGCCCTCAAACATATAGGTGGAAAAGCCATTCTCAACTCTGTCAACCTTGAAGATGGAGAAGAGAAGTTCGATGCTGTATGTGCCTTGGCTAAAAAGTTTGGAGCTTCACTTGTCTGTCTCACTATAGACGAAAAGGGAATGGCTAAAACAGTAGAGAAAAAACTCGAAGTCGCAGAGCGCATCATCGACCTTGCAACAAATCGCCACGGCATCAAAAAAGAGGACTTAGTCTTTGATGTACTGACCTTTACACTTGGAAGTGGTGATGAGGAGTACTGGGATGCCGGTATAAATACCATAGAAGCAATTCGCCAACTACGCCAAAAACACCCGGAAGTCGGTGCAACACTTGGTCTTTCAAACATCTCTTTTGGTCTTGATAAAGATGCCAGACCATACCTAAACTCTATGTTCTTGCACCACTGTGTTCAAGCAGGACTTACTTCGGTCATTATCAACGTGAAGCATATCATCCCTCTCAATAAAATTCCTAAAGAGGATCAAGAGATCTGTGATGACCTTATCTTTAACCGTAAGCCAAACGGAGAAGCACTCTTTACTTTCATAGAGCACTTTAGCAAAAAAGAGGCTGTGGACAATGACGCAGTAGATGAAGCCTACCTTGCGATGAACGATGAAGAAAAAATTGCAAAACTACTCATGGATGGCGATAAAGACAGAATGATCCCTCTTGTTGAGGAGGTACGTCATAAGATCAAACCCGAGGTCATTGTCAATGAGATTCTCATCGATGCTATGAAAGTTGTCGGTGAGCTCTTTGGTTCAGGACAGATGCAGCTTCCTTTCGTACTCCAATCAGCCGAGACGATGAAAAAGACAGTGGACTACCTCAACCCTTTCCTGCCAAAAGTAGAAAAAGAGGTTGATACTACCCTTGTGCTTGGAACGGTAAAAGGGGATGTGCATGACGTTGGAAAAAACCTTGTGGATATCATTCTCTCAAACAACGGCTACAAGGTCAAAAACCTTGGTATCAAAGTAGAGCTTGAGCAGTTCTTAGATACTCTCAATGATGGGCATGTCTCAGCACTTGGCTTTAGCGGTCTGCTTGTAAAGTCAACACAAGTTATGCTTGAAAATCTTACAACACTTGAAGAAAAAGGTATTCAAATCCCTATCTTACTCGGTGGTGCTGCACTGACACGTTCATTCATTGATGATTTTTGCCGCAAAGCCTACAGTGGGCCTATATTTTACTGTAAAGATGCCTTTGACGGGGTTACCGCTATGAGCCGTATCGAAGCGGGAAATATGGACACTAACCTCCACCCGGATGCTCCCGAAGTAGAGAAAAAAGAGGAAAAAGAGTACGTCATTCCTCCATTTGAAGAGATAAAAATGCCTTCTCGTGATGTACCTGTGCCGACGCCTCCATTTTGGGGAAGACGTGAGATTAAACTCACCCCGCAACAGATAGAGATGGCATTTGAGTGGATAAACCACAAACTGCTCTTTAAATCACGCTGGGGGTACTCCTCAAAAGGGATGAGCAAAGAAGCATATCAAAAACAACTCGATGAAGTTGTCTGGCCGGCCTATGAGAAACTCAAAAAACGCTTTATAGATGAACAGCTCTTTGAGCCGACCATTTTATATGGATACTGGCCGTGTCGCAGTGATGACACTTCATTGCTTATTTTTGATGAGAGTGAGGGGTGGTTCAATGAAGAGGATGTCAACCGCGAGCCGCTTGAACATATCATAGGACGAGCCGAAGAGGTCTTCACCTTTCCAAGACAACGTAAAAAACCACACCGCGCACTGAGTGACTTCTTTCACGCTGATCGTCATGATGTCATTGCCCTTACCTGTGTGAGTGCAGGGGCTAAGCTGAGTGAAGTGGAGCGAGAGATATATGAAGCCGGAAAC
The DNA here is from genome assembly GCA_027011725.1 of Sulfurimonas sp. Classification (GTDB taxonomy): domain Bacteria; phylum Campylobacterota; class Campylobacteria; order Campylobacterales; family Sulfurimonadaceae; genus Sulfurimonas. Next base: position 9,001 of record JALUZQ010000065.1, read on the forward strand.
TACACCGAGTACTACCAGTTTCACGGTCTTGGAGTAGAGCTTGCAGAAGCCCTTGCCGAAATTGCCCATAAACAGATACGCCTTGACTTGAACATTGCAAAAGATGAAGGGAATACTTTGGCGGATGTAAGAATGAACCGTTATCAGGGAAGCCGTTACTCGTTTGGTTATGCGGCCTGTCCGGACCTGGAGCTGAACCGCCCACTCTTTAACCTCTTAAAACCAGAAGAGTTTGGCATAGAGCTGAGTGAAACATTCCAAATCCACCCTGAGCAGTCAACCTCTGCACTCGTGGTCTATCATCCGGAGGCAACTTACTATAATGTATAAGGAGTAGTTTTACTCCTTGTCATACTTCGTAAAATTGTTATGACGAATCACGCTGTTGATCTCATCAATGTATACCTGCCCTTTTTCTGAGTACTTATCAAGCCCTTGGGTAATAATAAACGGATCATCCGTTTCTAAACGCAGCTTACGAAATTTAGCATATGCTTTTCCTGTTGCCATCAGTTTATAGTAAGCCTCTATGCAGTCATAGACCGTATCAAACTTTTTGAGCCAAATAGTGACCTTCCCTGCTCTTTGTTCTCCCGCTGCTATGCGCGGTTCATTTGGATTTCTACTCCACATGCCAAAGACATTGTTCGCCTCTAGAAAAAATCTCGATGTTGCCCATGAGCTCTCCATAGCGGCTTGAGCAAGAGTAATACTTACAGGATGAGGTTTGAGTCTAGCCAGCAGATCTTCATTGCTTGATGCACTATAGACTTTTTTCAGTGCCTCTATCTCCTCTAAATTACGAGAGTTGTTTATATCATCTGCGATTTTTTTATAGCGCTGCATAAGATGCTTGTGAACATACTGTGTTGGAGGGAGTATAAGGTATAAGAAACGTTCTTTTTTCGTCTTTGTAGACATATTCTTAGGAATATCATAAGGTGTGTACTTCGGCTTTAGCAGCTGCGTTTGAGAGAGTTCCTGTTGAAACAACAGCAACAGTGCCAGCAAATAATCCATAGAAATTCCTAAACAATTTTGCACAAATTATAGCTTACAAAGCTTAAAGAATTTAAAAGAAATTAGCACTGCTTAAGCTTTAAAAGAGTAGAATTTTAAAAATGACCAACAGTCAGTCATAATAAAATATGGAGGAAATATGGCAATTATTGTCGATAAAGTACAAAAGAAAAAAGACATTGCACTGAGCTGTAAAGATCTTTTTGTCAACAACTCTCTCAAAGATTTGACAGTCTCCAAAATAGCTGCAAACGCAGGAGTGAGTAAAGGAAGTATCTACGACTACTTTCAAAACAAAGAGGAGATAGTCTTTGAGCTGCTCCACCATATGATGCTTGAACACGATGCACGTAAAGAGACAAAACTGCAAAATGCACATACAACACGAGAGAAAGTCAAAATATTTGCCGAGTTCTTCTACAGTGATGAGACCTACGAACTGCGTGAGATCTATAAAGATTTTATCTCTATCAACCTCAGCGCACCCAACGAGCATATGACAAGTTTTCAAACGGAGTGTGTTAACAGATACTTTACATGGATGTGTCAGATCATTCAAGAGGGCATTGACAAAGGAGAGCTCATACCTGAGTCCATTAAAATGGCAAAAGGGCTCTTTGCTCTTGGTGAGGGGATGTTCATCTCTAGTAACATCACCTACACTATTGAAAATCTCGAAGCTGAACTCAACCAAAATATAGACACTATATTTTCTCTTATAGAGGTAAAAAAATGAGAATAAAACTCCTAAGCTTACTCGTACCGGCTCTGCTTGGTGCAGAGAACTTACACGAACTTATCACACTTGCACAGGAAAAAAATGACATACTTCTTGCAAAAAAGCTGACCCAAAGTGCAAAAACAAAAGAGCTTGATTCAAAAAAGAGCGAATACTTTCCCACAGTAGATCTAGGCGGTTTTTACAAACGCGATGATGACGTCTCTCCTTTTCAAGCAGGAGATGTTTACAGTGCCTATGCGAAGGTAGATTTAGACATTTATGACGGAGGCCGACGTTCTGCGCAGGTCGATGCAAAGAAAGAGTCTCTCAAGTCTGCTGCGTTTGACACCACTGCGTTTAAGAAGTCTTTAGCACTCGACATCACAAAGAACTTCTTTGCCATAAAAAATCTACAAGCCTCTCTAAACGCAAGAGAGGAGGCACAAAAAACACTCAAAGCCCAGCTAGAGCGTATTAAACAGTTTTATGATGCAAAAATGGCAACTTTAGATGATGTAGAACGCGTGCAGGCAGATTTTGACACAAATCTCTACAACATCCAAACCATCCGCTTCCAAATTCTCTCACTCAAGTCACTCCTTGAGCTTAAAGTCGGAAAAAAAATAGCAAGTTTTGAGCCCTCTTCATTTCAAAAAGAGACAAAGAGTCCATTTGAGAGTTTAGAAGAGATCAAAGCAGCAAGGGCACAAAAAAGTGCTATAAACCACAATGCAAACGCAGTTGATAGCTACTACTACCCAAATATACACGTAGAGGACAAATACAGTCTCTATAATTATGACAGGCTCGATCCTTTAGCAAATCAATTTGCAAAACCGCTTGAAAAGCAAAACGTGCTGCTTCTGAGTGCGAATATTCGTCTTTTTGATTTTGGCAGACTTGCAAAAACAAAAGAGGCACTCAAACTAAACGCAGCGGCACTCCAATCCCAGAT
>JALUZQ010000066.1 GCA_027011725.1 Sulfurimonas sp.
CAATAGCACCGTGCGTACCTTCTTTTTCATCATAAAAAGCACCATCACTAAAGAGCGCGAGCCTCATATCCGGATATCCATTGCGTATTTGGCGTGAGAGATTGACGCGCATGTACTCCCCGCTTCCAAGTACGACATCATCTTGCGAGTTGTAGTTGTTGTGCTCGTAGAGAATATCAAACGCAGTAGAGTTTAAAATTTGATAGGTGGCACTGAGTTCAAGTTTGTCTTTTTTACCGCCAAGAAGGAGTTGTGTTGACTCGTCTGTTTTGATGTTTTTGTAAAATCCGCCGCCGATTGTAAGCTCTTTTGTGAGTCTGTATTTCCCTGCAAGAGAGTAGAGCAGGTAGCTGTCCATAGAGTTTGCATACCCACCCATTATGGTCAACTCCCCTTTGCCAAAAACCTTTTTTAGACCAAGATTAAACTCTGTAGTATCTGTAGGAACTTTTCGTAGAATGTTCTTGTCTAAATCACTGTTTCGGTAGTAGTTCAAATCACTCAGCAGGTAGTAACTCTTACTTAAATAGTTGGAGTTATGCAGTGTAACATACTTTCTTAAGAGTGGGTCACGCAGATAGTAGGTTGTTTTTACGGAGCTAAGATTTGTACGTTGTTTGACCAAATCAAGCAGCGATATATAGGCATTTTGATTGTCATCATTATACTCAAGTGAAGTGTAACTCATGCTCTGTGCAAGAGCGATCTGTCCATCTTGTTGTGCCCCGTACGCTGCATCATCACTCGCAAGAGTATAGAGATAGCTTGCAAGAAGATTTTCGATTTGTGAATGGTTTTGTTCATTGAGTGCATTTGAAAATTGCAGCCATATCGCTTTATGTGCTGTCTGATGGTATATCTCATTTGCTTTTTCAAGGCTATTGTTCTTGAGAGCAAGGGAGTAGCGCAGGTCATCATAGTAGGCTTTAGAGAGATAGGGTTTTGACTCTTCAAGCTTTTTGCTAAAGTCATCTGAAGTAAGGAGTTGCATCTCTGCTCGCAGGAGATTGTAGCGGTATTGATTCTCTTTTGCCAAGTGAGGGTTCTGACGTTTTTCATCTTTAAGTTGTTTAGTGATTTTCTCTATAATCTGCATAGCGGCATTATGGTTATTTTTAGCAGTGTAGATGTCGGCTTGTAAAAATTCAAATGCAGTGCTGTGTATCAGTGGATTTTTCTCTGAGATGAGCTGCTGCATATAGTAGTTCGCAAGATTGATATCATGCACAGCAAAGGCAAATGATGCCATAGCAAAATAGAATTCATGAGGCAGTGTAATGTCTGTGGAAAGGTTTGCGAGTTCTTGACGCAAGGCATCATACATCTCAAAATCCTGATAGTAGCTCAGAACACTAAAGCGAATTTCAAGTGAGTTTGGTTTGAGTGCAATTGCTTTTTGTAGAGCCTCTTTTGTGAGTGCTTCTTCTCCTGCTTTGTGGTAGAGCATCGCTTTGAGCAGCCAGTAGTGTGCATCGCGTTGGAGTGGACTCTCTTTTTCTTTGTCTATCTCTGCAATGGCATTTCGCAAGCTTGAGAGATCTTTTTCATGTATCATCTCATTTGCAAAGAGGTAAAAAAGATAGGAGAGATGGAACTTTTTGTATGCCTTAAGGCTCATTTTTGCAGCAAGTTCTTTGTTGTGTTGTTTCTCAAACGCAATGACTCTCTCATAGTCGACAAGTCGTCCATCATTATGCCCTATAAGCTCCAATGAGGCAGCAGAAGCTGCCTTGAAATATTCAAGATACCAGCCAAGATCACTTAGCAGTTGAAGGTATTGTTTGTCATACTCTTTTGTCTCTGTTATTTGTGTCAGTGTTTTAAAAGCGTGTTCAACACTGCGTTTAGAGTAGTAAAAATAGGCGATAAGTTTGATGTTATGAAGAGAATAGAGGCTCTTTTGCTCTATGATATGTACGACTTTTTGTGCAGCATCAAGATTTCCACTTTGCATATAGAGTTGCAAGGCTTTGTCAAGATACTCCGGATGGGTATTGTCTTTTTCATAAAACTTTTCTAAGAGTGCTGCTGCCTCTTCGGGCTCGCCGAGCTGTGAGTATATGTATGCCATCATCTCTATGTTCTCTTTGGATGGGCTGCGTTTGACCTCTTGCGTGACAAGTTCCTTTAACTGCTCATACTGGTAGGTACCCAGACCAAAATCTATGATCTCTTTGGCAAGTTTTGGGTCATGCTTTTTGAAGTAGAGAAATTTCATATATTTTATGGACTCTCGACTGCGTCCGCTCCATTTACATATCTCTGCCATTTTTTGGTTCCAGTAGATGGAGTTTGGATGTTTTTTATAGCCAAGCTTTGCAGTTTGGTAGGCATGTTCAAGGTCATTTGAGTATAAAAATGCCTGGAGCATCAGTTTGAGCTCTTCATCATTACTGTATGCTTTGTGCGAAGGGTGGGAGAGCTCTTTTTTACTTGGAGCTTTGCTTTTAAACCTGTATTTATAACTTGTGGCAATGTAGGCATACTTATACTGTTTTTTATATTTTGGCAGCTTTTTCTTTGCGACACTGTAGCCCTCATAACAGCCACATCGTACAGTGAGTGCTTTTGATATTCGCATCAAAGAACACTCAGGTGGGAAGTTTTTAGCTTGTAGGCTTTTGAGATTTTCATCTGAGTAGAGCATACTTTGCAGCTGGACGGTGTAGCAGCTCTCACTGCGTTTAGCATACAAAGAAAAAGCAAGTAAAAGAGTCAATAAAACAATACGCATAACTACCTCTTTATCCGTAGAATTTTTTGTGAGAGCCTGTTGGCTTTTTTCACATCATTGGCACTTAAATAGAGTTTGAGTAGTGCCATTCGTGCTTTTTTGTCACGTAAAAAGTAGTTTTCATAGCGGTGTCCCAAACGAACGGCAGCTTTGAGCTCTCCTCCTGCTTGAAGAGTGCGCAGGGCTTGAAGCCACAGCTCTCTTTGCTCTTTATGTGAGGATGCAGAGTGAAACTCATTCATATATACCTGAGCGGCTTTTTTATACTGCTTATGTTGAAGGTAGAAGTTTATTAGTCGCTCTCTCCAGTAAGTAGAACTCTGTGCACGCGCTATGATGTATGCTTCCGCCTCTGCGTTTGAGTAATGTTTCATAAGTAAAAAGTACTTCTCATCAAGCCATCTCTTTTTGTCTGCTCTATCTTCTGCACTGAGTCGGTCGAGGTAGTGCATACTCGCTTTGTAGTCCTGTAGTGCATAAGAGAGATAGTAGGCATCTTTGAGCAGTTTTATGTCATGAGGTCTTTGCTGCAGCAGTTCTTCTACTAAGTAATAAGCACTCTTTTTATCATTTAAAAAGTAGCTCTCTTTGTAGAGCCTTTGTACTTCATCTTTCGTGTAAAAATGTTCGCTAATTATGGTAGAAAATATCTGGTGTAGTTGTGCATACTTTTTGGAAAGTGCCTCTGTTTTGTGTATATGTTTGAGGTAAAAATAGTCCTCTTTTGCAATCTCAT
>JALUZQ010000067.1 GCA_027011725.1 Sulfurimonas sp.
GCTGATTACAAATCAGCTGCTCTAGCCAACTGAGCTATGTCGGCATCGAATTTGAGCCAGAATTATAGTGCAAAAGAAATTCAATGTCAAGGGTTTTTGTAAAAAATATGAAATTTCTTCCAATTTTCCTATTTTTATGGCTATACACACCTCAAAAAACTCCTTTTCCTATATAATATAGATATAATTACAACAGATTTTACAAAGGATATATATGTTAAAAATCCTCTTTTCTCCATCTGAGGGAAAAAATATCGGCGGGCATGCTGCGAAAAAAGATATATTTGGAGCACTGAGTGCAAGAGATGAAATACTCCATACTTACAATGACATAGTCCTCTCATATGACGAAGAAGCCATAAAGAAACTCTTTGGCTTTAAAAAGTTTAGCGAATGTAAGCCTTACATCTGTGATATTTTCAACTCACCTCTTATGGCGGCCATTGAACGTTATCAGGGTGTTGCCTATGATTATTTAAAATATAGTGAACTAAATGCGTACGCACAGCAGTTTTTACAGCAAAATACCATTATCTTTTCAAACCTTTACGGGCCACTCCTTGGAGGCGACCCAATTGCAAACTATAAAGTAAAACAGGGGAACAGCATTGGTGACATTGCTCCCGAGAAGTTCTACAAAGAGCGTTTTTCTTATCAGCTTGATCTTTATCTTGCTTCTCATGAAGTCCTTGATCTACGTGCCGGCTATTATGATAAGTTTTACAAAAGCTCAAAGCCCTACACTACACTCAAGTTTTTAAAAAACGGTAAAACCGTAAGTCACTGGGCAAAAGCATACAGAGGTATAGTGTTGCGTGAGATAGCAAAACACGACATTGAGAGTATAGAAGCATTTATGCAACTTGAAATCGAAGGTTTAAGTGTCGCTGAGATAAAAGTGATAAAGAACAAAACTGAAATTGTTTACAATATAGTAGAGTAGGAGAGAATATGCAAGATTCACAAGAGTACAAAGAGAAAAAGGCTTTTTTTGAGAAGATTATTACCCTTTATGGGCGTAATGTCGTTGTTGAGATGCTACAAGACAACTCTATCGAGATTCACAAACTCCATATGGCAAACTCAAACAAGCCAGACAGTGCTATTAAAAAGATACTGCGTTTAGCCAAAGAGAGAAACATTCAAATCACCCATCACGACAAAAATACTCTCTCGCGCATCTCTAAAAATGCAAAACAAGACCAAGGTGTTGCCATTGACATCATCTCTAAGAGCTACCTAAACGCAGCCACGCTCAAAGAACTCGACTCTTTTCGTCTTATAGCTCTTGATGGCATACATAACCCGCAAAATCTTGGAATGATCATCCGCTCATGCGCCGCAGGCAGTGTAGATGGCATCATTTTACCAAAAAAGAACTCTGCAAAGATCTCTCCACTTGTTGTCAAAGCAAGTGCAGGTACACTCTTTAAACTTCCTATCTACTTTTGTGATAAACTCGAAGATGTCTTAGCTCAGATGCAAAAGACAGATATCTATGCCCTTTCATTAGACGCTACAGAGAGTATTTACGATGTAAAAGAGGGGGAAAAGTCCATTTATGTTTTAGGAAATGAGAGCGAGGGAGTAAGTGCCGAAGTAGCTGCACATTGCAACAAAAAACTCATCATCCCAATGCAAAGAGATGTAGAGTCGCTCAATGTTGCCATCACCGCCGCACTCATTGCGTTTAAGTGCTAAGCCTTATGAGAGCATAATCTCATAAGGGCGTTGTATTTCACGAACTACCTCATCAACACTCATATGACGAGATTTACGTAAAAACTCTCTGCCGTCTAAAAAGATAAGCACGGTAGGAATGGCAAAAACACTGTAGTGTGCCGCAATTTCTTGCTCTATGGATGTATCTATGCTTACGATTTTAAACTCTTTAAAGTTCGTCTCTATCGCCTCAAGCAGTTTTGGCTTGAGCGCATGGCAGACATTACATGTCGGCGCAGAGAAGTAGAGCATTACCGCCGGATTCTCTTTTACTGTTTTTTCTATTTCATCAATTCTATTCATAGTGAAATTATACAGTATAATTCTCTTATGAGTTCAATAATTTTTAGTATTTTAAGTATCTATGTTTTCATTGTTATGGGTTACATTGCCAAACGCAGCTTCAAAGAGCAGATAGACGACAAGACAATCACACTCTTAAATGTCTACTTTTTACAGGTCTTTTTAACATTTTGGGGACTTTTACTGCATCCTGTTGACATTACACTCCTCTATGCACCCTCTATCTACCTCTTTATAGTCATCATTGCCCTTGTAGTCTCTGCGCTCTTTGCAAAAAAGCTCTTTGAGAATAAAAAAGAGTACTCCATTGCTATGGTTGCAGCCCTTATCGGCAACACGGGAAATCTTGGTATTCCGCTCAACATCGCCATCTTTGGCGAGGCTTCCATTCCCTACACCACAGTAGTGAACCTGATGAATGTCTTTGTTGTCTATACCATCGGAGTCTATTTCTACTCACGGGGAACTTTCAGTGCAAAAGAGTCTCTCAAAAATATTCTCAAGCTTCCCATCCTCTGGGCTGCGTTTATCGCCATCTCTTTAAGTGTGTACGGCTACCATCCGAGTGAAACTGTCATGAATATGCTGATGATGGGTGCCTATGCCTCTATGACTATGCAGCTCTTTTTATTTGGTATCTACCTCTATGGAACAAAGATACGTGAAATAAACAAAACTCTCATCACGTGGGTCACTGCGTTTAAGTTTCTACTTTTACCGCTACTCGCTTTTGTCGTGCTCTCATTTGTTGAGCTCGATAGTATGATAAAGGGTATCATCTTCATAGAGTTGCTTATGCCTCTGGCAGTTGCCAATGTCAATCTCTCTTCGCTTTATGATTGTGAGCCAAAAATAGTCACCGCCCTTGTGATGATAAGCTCTCTGCTCTTTTTAGTGGTTATCTTTGTTGGTGTCAAACTCCTTAACTTCCTCTAAGAGGAGCAGCTACGTGAGATTTTTCTAGATACTTTTAAGAAAAAAAGATTACACTAAAGCTATGAATAAAAACCTACAAATCGTATTTGATTACCATGAACGCACAAAACACTCACACCAGAGATATGCCAAATCACTTGGCTATATGGACTGGGCAACGCAGCCTGACCCTTTTCGGGAGTACAAAGGCGCAAAGCAGATAGTACTGCCTCTCGCACTTGAAAACACCACTCCACCCTACTCACTCCTTGATGAAGAGCTTCCAGTTGCACCCCTGCTCAAAGAGTCACTCTCTCAACTCCTGCAATTCTCACTCGGCATTGCAGCATGGAAAAGTTCAGGCGGCAGTACGTGGGCTGTGCGTTGTAACGCTTCAAGTGGAAACCTGCATCCAACAGAGAGCTATCTTGTTTTACCGCCAATGATGGACAATGAGCAAAGCACTGTTATGCACTACGCTCCAAAAGAGCATACCTTAGAGCAACTCGCTGCGTTTAGCA
>JALUZQ010000068.1 GCA_027011725.1 Sulfurimonas sp.
GGGTTGGTCCATTTGATATTTCTGATGGCCATTCACTCAAAAAAGCTTCACAAAAGAGTGCAACGCAGATATACACAGAAGCACTGCTGCACCTGTGTGAACATAATGAAAAAATAGTCGGTGTAACAGCAGCCATGCCAAGTGGCACAGGTTTAAGTGCACTGATGGAGAAATATCCAGATAGATTTTGGGATGTGGCAATCGCCGAGCAGCATGCTGTTACTTCGATGGCAGCACTTGCAAAAGAGGGATTTAAACCATTTTGTACGATTTACTCGACATTTTTACAACGTGCATACGATCAGGTCATACATGATACGTGTCTGATGGACTTGCCGGTTGTTTTTGCACTTGATCGTGCGGGAATAGTAGGAGAAGATGGAGAGACACATCAGGGTGTTTTTGATGTGAGTTATCTGCGAGCTATTCCAAATATGACACTCTTTGCTCCACGTGATGAGAAGAGTTTTCATCAGGCTCTTGGCTTCGCAGCACAGTATGAACATCCGTGTTCTTTGCGTTATCCACGAGGTGCTTTTATAGAGAGTGACCTGCCTCCATCTGCTCCTTTTGAGTTGGCAAAGGCACAACTTTTAGTGGAAAATGAGAGCGATATCTTATTTATTGGCTATGGCAACGGAGTAGGGCGTGCATATGAGACGGCAAAAAAGTTTGGCGAGGATGTAGCACTGCTTGACTTGCGTTTTGTAAAACCGCTTGATGAGAAGATGCTAAAATCTCTCGCACAAAAGCATACAAAATGGTTTGTCTTTAGTGACACGGCAAAAAGCGGTGGTGTAGGCTCTGCCATACTTGAATTCTTGGCAAAAGAGAAGATTACGAATGTAGCTTTAGAGAGCTTTGAGTATGAAGATGCCTTCATCACGCATGGAAATACTAAGCTTGTGGAAGAGTCACTCGAACTTCTTCCTGCACAACTAGCAAAGCGTGTAAAAGCCTCACTCGTTGAGTAAAATCACACCGCTAAATCTTCCAGTCTCTTTTTCTACTCTATAAGAGTAGAAATCCTCTGTATGACAGGAATTGCAGAGTAGAGAAATTTCAATGTTTTCTTTCTTTACTCCTGCGTTTAAGAGCTGCGTTTGGAGTATTTTTCGGATATTTAAAAAGTAGTTATTTGCTCTTTTTGCAACTGCATATTCAAGCCCGAGCGCTTTTGCTTCTTGTGCTATCTCCTCTCCTACTTCATAACAACACTCCCCTATGCTTGGACCGACACTGACATAGATATTTTCTAATTTTGAGTGAAAATCTTTTACAAAAACATCTATGACATTTTGTATGATATTTGAAAAGGCTCCTGCGCGCCCTGCATGGGCAACGGCTATGGTCTTTTGCTCTGTATCGAAAAAAAGCAGGGGTGCACAGTCGGCAACCATGACCATAAGGGGTATGTTCTTCTGATTTGTAATGAGGGCATCGCAGGTAGGCGGAGCATCAAAGTTCTCTTTTTTTGTGATGATTTTCACTGCGTTTGAGTGTACTTGTTTCATATGTGCAAGACTCTTGTAGTCGTAGTACAACTCTTGCGCCAAGCGTTTATGATTTGCAATGATGCTCTCTGTATTATCATTGACATGAAAGGCGACATTTCTGCTATGCTTTGTTGTGTAACAGTGTCTAATATCAGAGAAGCTCTTTAATAATTTACTTTGATAAAATTTCATATAATGATTATAACATAATGGGTTGGGTCCGTTCTTTTTCCTTACCTACTCCGAGGACAAATCCTCCCTACGGTCTGAGCCTCTGCGTATCTAAGGAAAAAGAACTACATTCATAATGATAAAAATCTTGGAGAGTATCGATGAGTAAACTGAGTATGTACCCGATAAGTTTGGATGGTGAGAGCGTAGAACAAAAGCGCCAAGAGATAAAAGCCTATTTCAACAACACCTTTGATCTCTTTGAAAAGGTATTTGAACTTTTAAAAGATGAGAGCGTTTTTTACAAAAAAAGTGAACCGACGCGTCATCCTATGATATTTTACTTTGGGCATACCGCAACTTTCTTTATCAATAAACTCATAAATATGAAGATTATTAAGGAACGTATTAACCCTTCGTTTGAGTCTATATTTGCCGTGGGTGTGGATGAGATGAGTTGGGATGATATGAATGAAAGAAATTATGAGTGGCCAAAGGTCGCTGAGGTACGGGAGTATCGTAACAGTGTACGTGAACTTGTCAATGAGCTTATCATGACGCTTGATCTCTCTTTGCCTATAGAGCAGACATCTCCGATGTGGATAATTTTGATGGGGATAGAACATGAACGCATACATATTGAGACATCGTTGGTGCTACACCGTCAGATGCCAATAGAATTCATCAAAGAGGTTGCTGCGTTTAACATTTGTGAGCATACGGCAAAAAGTCCAAAAAATGAGATGGTCTCAATTAAAGCGCAGCAGGTAAAACTCGGAAAAGAGCATTCACACCATCTTTATGGCTGGGATAACGAGTATGGCGAATATTACGAAGATGTCGCAGATTTTGAGGTCTCAAAATATCTTGTCTCTAATGGCGAATATATGGAGTTTGTTAAAGATGGCGGTTATGAGCGTTTAGAGTACTGGGATGAAGAGGGAGCTGCATTTCTTAAACGCAGTGGTGCGAAATATCCCCACTTTTGGGTGCAAGAGGATGGCACGTTCCGTTATCGCGCTTTGAGTCGTATCATAGATATGCCAGAGGATTGGCCAGTGGATGTCAATGCCCTTGAAGCAGAGGCATTTTGCAGGTACAAGAGCAAAAAAGAGGGTGTAGAGTATAAGCTCCCAAGTGAAGCGGAGTACAGAGTGATATATAATCATGCTAAGCTTGAAGATGTGCCAAAGCTGCATGAGAGTCGTGCAAATATTAACTTTTACCATTACGCTTCATCATGCCCTGTCAATGAGTTTGGGTTTAACGGCATCTATGATGTCATCGGCAATGTTTGGCAGTGGAGTCGCACACCAATACGCGGCTTTAAAGGCTTTGAAGTGCATGAGGCCTATGATGATTTCTCAACACCGACCTTTGATGATAAACACGCACTTATTCTTGGCGCTTCATGGGCGAGCAGCGGTAACCTTATAATGAAACACTCCCGTTATGCCTTTCGTAAACATTTCTTTCAAAACGCAGGTTTTCGTTATGTGATCTCAAAAAATGAGAATGAGAGTGAAGATATTTATGAGAGTGATGCACTTGTATCGCAGTATTGTGAATTTCAATATGGCGATGAGCACTTTGGTGTGGAGAACTTTGCAAAATCATGTGCAGCATTGGCAGAGCGTTATGCCATCAACAAGAGCAAAGCACTTGACCTTGGTTGTGCGACAGGACGAGCGACTTTTGAGCTGGCAAAAACTTTTGAGCAGGTGGAGGGCATAGACTTCTCCGTACGTTTTGTGCAGGTGGGCTCAAAACTCAAAGATGAGGGCTATGT
>JALUZQ010000069.1 GCA_027011725.1 Sulfurimonas sp.
ATTAAGTACTTCGGTTTAGGTACTTTGGCCGGTTCAACAAACAGAAACGCAGCACGAGTGCTTATTCAAGCTATAAAGACCATAAAAGAGGGCTATGACATTGGAATTACGCCTGATGGGCCAAAAGGGCCTCGTCATGAAGTTGCAGATGGTATAATAGTCATGGCGCAAAAAACAAAAGCTAAAATAGTTCTTGTTGAGATAAAACCGACAAAATTTTGGCAGTTGAATTCGTGGGATAAGTTTATTGTCCCTAAACCCTTTGGAACCTTGCACTACTATGGGACATCAGAACTCGATGTGAGTGAGATGGAACTTGAAGAGGCAAGGGCAGTCATAAAAAAAGGCTTGTTAGCACATGAACTCTAAGTACTTTTTTCCTCTCTCAGCACTTGTTTTTTTACTTGTGATGATTATCTACTTTTTTCTACACCCCTCTTATGAAAAATCACTTGAAGCAAAATACTACTATGAAATGGGTGAGTATGAGAAGGCATATAAAGTTGCAAACGAAGCTTTTTCCTTAGATGTATATAATCGTATGGCTTCTACTGTCATGGCACAGTCAAAAACAGCTTTGAAGTATAAAAAGTACATTGAAGAAGCAAAAAAATATATGCAAGAGATAAACGCAATAGCTTCAAAGCCAAACATCACAGATGCAGACAGAGCAAAAATAAAAATGATGAGTCAAATAGTGGTGGACTCTTATGTAAAACTTGCTCCAAGTGTCATCACAGACAAAGCACTCATTGAAGAGGCACGAAAATACCATGACAACTTTGAGAAGCTCCTTGAAAAAGTCGATAGATAGTAAAAGAGTTGACTTTTTAGACTACCTTAAAGATGTTCGAGGCTATTCTGATTTGACCCTCAAGAGCTATGATGAAGCACTCAAAGAGGCTTTTTTGTTTATAGAGATTGAAGAGGAAGATGGGCATACGGTTTTAAATCTTATGCCCTACCGTCTGCATATCGCAGCACTTAATCCTAAGACCATCTCTAAAAAGCTCAGTGGTGTTCGAAGTTTTACAAACTACTTAAATGACAATGGCATGCGGGTCTCACTCAAAGCAGATGCAAGCATAAAAGTTGCCAAGACTTTGCCAAAACCCGTTTCACATGAGCATATACTCGAAGCACTTCAAGTGGCAACTCTGCAAGAGCGTGTTGTGGTTGTAATGCTCTATACATTTGGACTGCGTATCTCTGAGCTTGCCTCGATTGAGCTCAAAGATATCTCAGATGAGTGGCTGCGTGTGACAGGAAAAGGGAATAAACAAAGAGATATTCCTATGCTTGGCTCCACAAAAAAGCTTCTTGATGAATATTTGGCTCTTTGGGGTGCAAAAAAATTTCTTTTTGAGAAAAAAGGCGAAAGATTAAGCGAAAATAGTTTAAGATATATGATTACTAAACTCTTTAGACGTATTGGCTTGAAGGTAACACCTCACCAACTACGTCACTCCTATGCGACTTCACTCTTAAACGGTGGAGCACCCATAGTAGATGTCAGTGAACTGTTGGGGCATGCATCCATGGCCACAACGCAAATATATACAAAATTAGGTAGTGCATTGAAACAACAAAACTATAACAAAGCACATCCTCTTTGCAGCGGAGGCAGATAGTGCTTGGCAAAATATTTGAATCTATTTATGTCAAAGTATTTGTCAACATCGTTGTCAAGCGCTTCTCAACGCTTGTGTATATTGAGACTGATGGAAAAAAAGGGGTGCAACGCAGTGCAGAAGAGGAGTTTGAAACGCTTGAACTCGATGAGAAGATGCATGACTTTATCACTGCGTTTACAAAAGAGTCTCCTTATCACTACATTTCTGTTCTCGATATGTCCTACTCCCAAGGTGCTGTTCCGACATGTGTAAAAAATAGAATGCCTTACTACACAGATGTAGAAAATGCAGAGTTTCGTTGTTATGATGATAAATGGGCATATTTCACTGCACGTGAAAATCTGATGGAGATCAAAAAGAGATACGCTGCTATTGGTGTAGACTATATATTTTCTCCTTTTTCAGTATTAAGCTACTTTTTCAAAGATAAAATAGATGGTAATCTTGCAATGTATATTCTTGTGCAGGAGAGTTTTCTCTCTTTGGCTATTTTTGAGAATTCGCAACTCCTCTATGCACACCATCTCGATATGATGACAAAAGATGATTTTGATGGTATTCATCTTGAAGATGAAGGAGAGAATGCAGACCTGCTTTTAGAAGAGGAGAGTGCCATAGATCTTGATGATGTTGTACTCGAAGATGAAGCAGGTGAGCTTGAAGACTTTGCAAATATCGAGGATCTTGATTCTATTGAAGATATCAATGAATTTTCTGAAAATAAAGATATTGAAGAGGAGTTGATGGAATCTGCAGAGACTCTTGAAGATGCAGATGATACACAGTTCAATGAAGACTACCAACGTTTTACGCTTATTCAAGGTTCTGTGGGTGAGTTCTATAAAGATCCACGATATGAGAGCCGTTTTGTTGAAAATGTCTATGTGGCAGATGCAGTGGGTGTGACAAATGAGTTTAAAAAATACCTTGAAGAGGAGATGTTCTTTAATGTCTATGTACGCCGTACAGATTTAGCTTTAGAGGTGTGTGAACTTGCAAAAGAGGAGACGGGCGTATGAAGTACAGTTACATAAAACCCCGAAAAAAGACTCCTTTTACTCAAGAGGTGCAGTTAGTCATCGCATTTTTTTCTATTACTATCATTATGCTCGTCTCCACCTATCTTTTCTTACTCTATAAAGACTATAATTTTCAAAAAGACAAGAATCGTGTTCTCGCCAGACAGGTTGAACTCAAACAAGAGATCGCAGATATGAAACAAAAGATTGCCTTTATTAAAAAACAGGAAGCTTTAGGTGAAAGAATTTACACACAAAACAGTGTTTTAAAAGATTCGATAGAAAATTTGTTCGATCTTGTACCACAGCGCATCACGCTCTCAGAGGCAAAACTGTTGAAAAATGGGCTCATACTTTATGGAATTACGCCAAATAAAGATGTCTATAATTTTATGCTCCAAGCACCGCTGCGTTCAATTTTTCAAGAGACCTACAGCAGCTTTTATCCGGCTAAAAACGGTTGGCTGCATTTTGTTTCGACGAACTATATGAAAGATGATTTTAGTGAGGAGCTAGAGAATGAAGATTAATATTTCACGCCACTATCTCTACATTTTACTCTCATCTCTTTTTATGTTTGTCCTTGTCTTGCTCTTTGCTTTTCTCGTACTCATTCCAAAAGGAAAAGAGTACAGAGAACAGCGAATGGAGTTGAAAAAAAGCACTGTAAAGTTGCAAAAATATCAAGATTATCATGACACTGTCTATGCAAAACTAAAAGACCTTCAGAGTAAAAACAGACATATTATCACTGCGTTTGAAAACAGCTTTGATGCCAAAAAATTT
>JALUZQ010000070.1 GCA_027011725.1 Sulfurimonas sp.
GGGCGGGAATGCAGGAACGCAAACTCTGACTGTTGTCGTAAGACAGTTGGCCTTGGGTGAAATCAGTAAAGGTGATGCTCTAAGAAGTATTAAAAAAGAGGTTGCTATCTCTTTAATGAACGGTCTGCTTTTTGCTGTTGTTATGGGTCTCATAGCATGGATATGGTTCCAAATGCCTATGCTTGGTGTTGTTATAGGTCTGAGTATGATTATAAATCTGCTTATGGCAGGTTTCTTTGGCGCGATGATACCACTTGCACTCAAATGGCTCAATATCGACCCGGCGATAGGAAGTACTGTTATACTTACAACAGTAACGGATGTTGTCGGTTTTTTCAGCTTTTTAGGCTTGGCAAAAATTATACTTTTATAAGGAATAGATGCAATGGAATTACTAATAATATTTTTTCTACTCTCAGTCGGGGTCTCTTTTTTATGTTCTGTACTGGAATCGGTTTTACTCTCCATAAATATGTCCTATGTCGCAGTACTTGAGAAAGAACGCCCTACAGTGGGCGCGATTTTAAGACATCAAAAAGAGAATATCAATATGTCGATCGCTTCAGTATTGATTTTAAATACTATTGCAAATACACTTGGAGCAGCAGCAGTAGGTGCTCAGGCTTCAAAGATATTTGGAAATGATGCCGTGGTATATGTCTCTGTTGTTTTGACATTTGCAATTTTATTTATCTCTGAAATTATTCCTAAGACTATCGGAGCGTTATACTGGAAACAACTTGCTCCACTTGCTGCATATTTCATTCGAGTATTTATCTGGATGACCTATCCTATTATATTGACAACACTTGCAGTGACAAACAAGATATCAAAAGGAAAGGATGATGCCCATACCCTTACAAAAGAGGAACTTTTGGAGAGTATGCTTATGAGTGAGGATGAAGGTGTTATTGATGAACAGGAGTCTGATGTTATCGAAAATATTTTGAATCTTGATAATATTAAAGTAAGTGAAGTCCTCACGCCGCGCAGCGTTGTATTTGCTTTAGATGAGAGTATGAGTGTAAAAGAGGTCATTCAAACGCAGTCTGCTATTTTTAAATTTTCTCGTATTCCTGTTTATCGTGAATCATTAGAGAATGTAACAGGTATCGTGCTCACGAAAAAGCTTTTCAAACAGGCCTTAGAAGATGACACTGTGCCTCTTTCTACGATTAAAAAAGATATGTTCAGTATTAATGAAAATGTGCCTGTGAGTAAAGCTTTAGACCTTTTTATATCGAAGAAAGAGCATATGTTTTTAGTTACTGACAATTATGACCAAACAGAGGGTATTTTAACCTTAGAGGATTGTGTTGAAACGATTTTGGGCGTTGAGATCATGGATGAGAGTGATACGACAGAAGATATGCGCGAGCTTGCTAAACGCAAGATGAAGCTCAAACGCAAGAGTAAAGAAGTAAAAGAGGCGCGAGTATAAAAGCCTCTTTTTACATACCAGGAATACGAGGAATCTTTCCTAGTTTCGAGTTTCTACAGTAAAATCCCCACCCTTTTTTTAGCCAATGACCGATAATAGGCATAGGAATCATAAAAGCACGTTTTTCATCCCTATATACAAACGCAGCACCATCACCGCTGTCCATGACACAGAGAATGTTGAGGTGTTCATTGTAGCCTTTGAAGTCACTGCCTCCATTGTCTCTTTGTTCAATGTTATGGGCAGTATTTTTTGCCATTACTTCGGCGACATGACCCTGTTTTGCTCTCCAGTCATACCCCTCAAGTGATGCGACATCCCCGATGGCGTAAATGTTGCTCATAGAACCATCTTCATTTAAAACACATGAGTAGTCATCTGTTTTTACAAAGCCTGCATCATTGGTAGGCAGATCTGAGTTTTTGATGACTTCATGACCATCTCCTGCAGGAATGAACATTGTAAAATCTGCTTCAAGTTTGCTGTTGTCTTCAAAGAGAATGCCATCTGCTTCAAATTGTGTGATTTTTTTTCCAAAATGCTGTTTAATGCCGAGTTTGTTAAACATCATATCCATCATTTTTAGTGCTTGTGGACCCATTCTTTTTCCAGGTTCTGCCATAGGAGCGAAAAAAGTAAGCTCAAAGTTCTCACGGATACCTTTTTTCTTGAGCATATTATGTACGTTAAAGAGCAGTTCAAACCCAGGGCCACCACGTACAGCAGAGCTGTCTTTTGGATTCCCTCCAAATCCCATGGCAATTTTTCCGCTTCCTTTAGCTACAAGTTTGTCAAGTGCATCTCGTATTTCAAGCGCTTGCTGTGGTGCACCACAGATCGAGAGCGTATTCTCGACACCTTTTGGTTTCATCTTTGAAGCACCCATCGCAATGATGAGGTAGTCATAGTCATCTATTATTTGTCCGCTTGCAAGTGTCACGCTGTTGTTTGCTTTTGAAATTTCACTTACACTGTCGATAATAAGCTTAAATCCATGTGCTTTTTGCAGATCTTTTAAGTCCACACAAACATCTTTAAACTCACTTTCGTGTGTTGGAACCCAGATGGAAGTAGGATAGATGTAAAAAAAATCTCTCTCACTGACAAGTGTGACATCATAGTTCATTTTTCTTAGATGTGCAGCAGCATCGACACCGGCAAATCCACCACCTAACACTAATACTTTTTTCATCTCGACTCCTCATATAGACTAAAATTATTTAAAATATTACTCAAATTGATGTTAAAAATATATTAAATGACTTAATTTCATCGTCAGCTTATTTTCTGACGTGTAGATTTGTTGATGAAATATACAGCTACCATACTGATAGTACCACCAATGAGAATATGGAGTTGCATCGGTTCGTTCAAAATAAGCCATGCACTCAGCAGAGCAAAAAGAGGGACAAGAAACATAAAAGAGCTTGTCTTTTGACTGCCAAGCTTCCCGCTTGCTACAAAGAAAATGGTCGTGGCAATGGTTTGTCCAAAAACAGCCAGATATATCATCGCTACCCAAAACTCAGCTCCTTGTGAAAATACATCAAGAAGCTGTGAGTCATCTTTGGCATACAAGAATGTCACAATGGTGGCAATAAGGGAAATGAAAAAGCTGTAATGCACGGGATGAATATGCTTTTGAGAGTGTTGTGAGAGGATGGTCACACCCGCCCAAATGGTTGCACAGAGCAAAAAGTAGAGGTTTGAAGAGTTTAAAAAGAGTGCAAAATCATTGAGCTGGAGTAAAATGTACCCACCGATAATGCCGAGTAATAGACCGACATACTGGTTTGTGGAGAGTTGTTTTTTAAAGAGAATTGCTACAAGTAAAAAGGTCATAATAGGGCTAAAAGTAGTGATGATAACACTTCCGGCCCCTGCATAGCCGTACTTAATACCGTAAAATGAGGAGACCATAAAACTGATGTTTAAAACAGAAGAGCCAAATATATACTTAAGACTATGCCAATCAAGTT
>JALUZQ010000071.1 GCA_027011725.1 Sulfurimonas sp.
AGATGTCTTAGAGTGTGTCAGTGATATTCTTAAAGAAGAGCCAGAGATTAAAAATATGGAGATGTTCGTGGGACAGGGTGCTCCGCTTGACTATGCCGGTCTTGTTAAAGGGAGCGAGTTCAAAGCATTAAAAAATCAGGCAGAGATGGTGATAAATCTTACAGACAAGCATGAGAGAGAAGAGCCTTCATTTTTAATGGTTCACAGACTTAGACCGATTGTGCAAGGCAGATGTGAAAAGCTTTACAGTGGTACAAGTATTAAGTTTGTGGAGATGCCTTCAGGCCCTCCTACATATGCCACGGTACAGGTAAATCTTTTTGGAAAAGATACGGATCTGTTACGAAAAACTTCTCATGTTGTGGCTGCTGCGTTTAAAGAGACACAAGGGCTTGTGGATGTGGATGTGTTGGAGGATGATATATTTGTCCGTTATGAGATTTTGCCAAATGTGGAAAAAATCATAAATTCGCATCTCTCTGTTGATCAAGTGAGTAAGATTCTTTATCTTGCGTTTAAAGGAAGTGTAGTTGCTACAAAAAACTCAACACAGCAACAGGGACAGATTCCTATTTTTGTCTCACTTGACAATAAAACACGCACACTTGAAGACGCAAGTAAAGAAGATCTTGAGTTAAAGCTCTCACGTCTTAAACTGCTCAATAGTCTTGGTGTTATGGTTCCTGTAAAAGAGGTGGTGACGATATCGCCTACACTCTCCGAGCCTACGATATATAAGAAAAATATGCACTATGTAGCCTCTATAACAGCTGAGTGTGATCTTGTCTCTCAGGTGTATCCGTTAATGGACGCAAGAGAGTTGATGATAAAAAAACTCTCAAAAGATTTTAATGTCACACGACTGACGGGTTTTAGTACCTATATGTTCGATCTGGCATTAACGCATAAAAAGAGTGGTAAAAAGATGCTTGCGCGATGGGACGGTGAAATGAAGGTCTCGTTAGATACTTTTCGAGACCTAGGAGGTGCATTTATAGCTGCACTTATATTGATGTTTTTGCTTATGGTTGTCTACTATAAGTCTTTTGCTCTAAGCGGTATTGTTTTAGTGGGAAGCTTTCTCTCTATCATTGGTGTTATAGTGGGACATTTTATTACTGATATCATTTTTCAGGTTATTTCGGGAATGAACTTTTACCTTACTGCGACTTCACTTATTGGTTTTATATCTCTGATGGGGATAAGTGCGCGCAGCTCTTTGCTCCTTATTGATTTTACAAAAGCGTTGATAGAATCAGGCGTGGAAAAAAATGAGGCAATAGCAACATCTACAGCGACAAGGGCAAAACCAATTTTACTCACGGCAGTGGCTATCATCCTCGGTTCACTGCTTTTAGCAACAGACCCTATTTTTGGAGGGCTTGGAATTGCATTGATTTTTGGAAGTATCGCTTCTACTTTGGTCTCGCTCTTTTACATACCAGTACTTATGGCAAAAACAGTGGCTATCTGCCCTCCCGGAAAAGATATGGAATGTTTTGAAGGCAAAGGAAAAAGTGCAGATGACGTAGATTTAAAGGAAATCGCGCCATAAAATAGAAAAATAAAACCGATTCCGTGCTATTATTTCGTAAAAAAATTGGATCTCTATGAAATATTTTGTAATTTTACTTCTAAGTGTATTGAACGTGTACGCTTTAGTATCTATCTCTCCTGTGGAGATAGGGGATAACCCCGGTTTTTCCGGTGTGTTAAAGGGAGCTTTTGATACCAAAAGAGGAAATACCGACTCTGATAACTACACCGGAGGCGTGAAACTCTCTTATGACAATAACCAAAGCTATTTGATGTGGGGAGAGTTTAACTTTACTTACGGTGAGGCAAGTGGTGTAAAAAATGCAAACAATACTTTTACACACCTTCGTTATATTCATGCGATTGAGCACAATTGGGATTGGGAAGCTTTTGTGCAGTCACAGGGAAATGAGTTTACCATGGTAGATGAACGTCTCTTGGCAGGTGCAGGGCTGCGTTTACATCTTAATAAAGAGCGTTATGGTGATCTTTATTTTGGATTTGGTGGGTTTTATGAATATATAAATTATACAACTTCGGTTGATGAACGTGAAAATAACCTAAGAAGTAATACCTATATTGCCTATAAAAAAGAGTTTACAAAAGATTCAAAACTTTCTTATGTAGCATACTATCAACCAAAGTTTACAGATATCAGTGATTATATTATTTCAAACGCAGTGGAGTTGACGATTTTAATCTATGAAAAACTCTATATAAATTTCACCATAAATTACAACAAAGATGCAAAACCTGCCATCGGTGTTAAACGAGTGGATTTTTCTCAGCATACAGGCTTTATTTATAAGTTTTAAAGAGAGGAAAAGCTCCTCTCTTTTTGGCAAAAATTAGAGTTTTTTACCTTCGTATTTTGCTTTGAGTTTGAGATACTCTTTATAGTCATCATCTGTGATGTTGTTTGAAATGGATTTAGTAGAGTCATTAGCATTTGTTGTTGCTGTGTTAGATGAATCTCTTAAATCATTTGAAACTGTCTTGGTGGAATCATTTGCATTATTTGAAATGGTTTTTGTAGAGTCATTAGCATTTGTTGTTGCCGTATTCGATGAGTCTCTCAAATCATTTGAAACTGTTTTAGTAGAGTCGTTCAAGTTGTTCGATGTCGTTTTTGTCGCATCGTTTACATCATGAGAAACTGCAACTGCAGAGTCTTTGAAATCTTTTGTCGCCATGGTTGAGCTGTCTTTGAAGTCTCTTGTAGTGTTAGACATAGTGTCTTTTGAGTCTTCTGATACTTCAACAGCAGAGTCTCTTAAATCTCTACTGACACCCGTAGTTGTGTCAGAACCACTTTTAACAGTAGCTACTTCACTTGTTTTTAAGTCGTCACTTGCTTTTATGGCAGTGTCTTTTGCATCGTGACTTACATTAGTAACTGTTCTTTCCCCACTTTTAGAAACCTCTACTCCACCGTCAACGCCGGACTTGAAAGAGTCTTTTGCATCATGGCTCATTGATGTGACGCCCTCTTTCATATCTTTAAACATATCACCAAAGCTAAAGTCTGCTGATAAACTTGTAGTGAGTGCAATAGCTGCAACCGTACTAACTAGTAATTTTTTTGTCATTTCTTCCCCTTTTTTGTATAACCTTAAAACAACTATAACTCGTTCAAGCTAAAGAAAAACTTAAACTACAATAAAAAAAACTTATATCTTTTGAAAGTGTTTTTAAACTTCTCACATAATATTTTTTAATAGTAAATTATTAAAAAAATTGATATTTTATTCTCTTTAGTGCTATAATGCTTCTATCACACAAAAGAGGGGATAGAATGAAAAAGGTAATATTAGGGGTATTAGTTTGTGGAAGTTTAGTCTATGGGGCGCAGTATACAAAAG
>JALUZQ010000072.1 GCA_027011725.1 Sulfurimonas sp.
TATACTCCTGGTGATCCAAGAAGCTTCTATGCAGGTTTAGAGTATAGATGGTAAAGAGTTATAAACTCCATAAGTTAGCAGGGCTCTCTGCCGGAATTTTTCTGCTGATTTTATCTATTAGCGGATTATTTCTCGACCATGATAAATGGGGTTTTTTGTATAACACTACTTTTAAGAGTGTACCCTCACATATTTTAAAAGCAGAAAATCGTCTTTTTAATGTTTACCATCAAGAGGCGAAAAATTCTGCTCATCTCATTGTAGGTGGGCAGAGAGGACTCTATGAGAGTTTCGATGCCGGAGAGAGTTTTCATAAACTCTCATCGTTGCAGATTCTTTCTGGGGCTGATTTTGAGAAGCAACTCTATCTTGCAACATCTGATGGTATCTACATCTTCGATACCAAGCTATACCCTTTTGCCCTTCAGGGAAAATATATTACAGCTTTAAGTGTCTCACAAGAGAAGATAGCCGCGGTAGTAGATAAAAAAGAGATTGTTCTTTTAGCTAGAAATAGTACAAAAATCCTACAGAAAAATATTGCCAAAATCGATGCATCTCAACTACAAGAAGATATAAAACTCTCCCGTTTTGTGCGAGATCTGCACTATGGGCGCGGACTATTTGATGGAGATATCTCCTTACTTATTAATGATTACGGGACACTCTTTTTGGTATATTTAGGTCTGAGTGGTTATGTGCTGTGGTGGTTGATTCATCGAAAGAAAAAGGCAAAGCTCTCACGCAAGCTGATTAAAACACATGCGAATATCTTTGCCATAACAGCGATTATTCCTCTTTTTATTTTAGCACTTACAGGAATTTTTTTAGATCACTCTGGTGGACTTGCAAAGTTTATGAAATCTGTCACAATTCCTCACACAGTCCTGCCTCCTATTTATAATTCGCTTCAAAGTGACATTTGGTCGATCGATTATGATGGCAAGGTTTGTAGAGTTGGAAATAGATATGGTGTCTATGCAAGTCATGACTTTGAGAATTGGAAGCTTGAAAATAGAGGGTTTGCTTATAAAATGATACGCAAAGGAGATACTCTCTACATTAGTGGAATGGGAGCACCTAACAGAGTTTTGAAAAATGGTGATTACTCTTTACTTCCAAATACTCCGCATATGTTTAAAGGAGTCATAGAGAGTGCAAAAGGCATCAGCTACTTCTCTACAATGCACGCTGCTCATGCTTTACCAAAGTTTCAGGATGTGACACTCTATACCCTCCTTTTAAGTCTGCATGACGGCAGTTTTTTTGCATCTTGGTGGGTGTGGGTCAATGATTTTGCCGCTTTTGGATTAGTGATACTTGGCATAACAGGTGTGATTCGTTGGTATAGGAAAAAGAGGAGTCTATTGCAGTAAATCTTCAGAGAGCTGTTTGAAAGCTATCTCTATATCTTTTTGTGTGGCCTCACATGTCAGGTCTTTGTAGTAACTGTAAATGGGTTCTCGTTTTTTGTAGATGTCAAGGCGGATAAATCCTGATGGAAAATTACTCAGTGCTTTTTTGTCGGCATTTTGGTTAGAGTTACAAACAATGCCATTCTTGCGTGAGGCCTGTAGTTCATACAGACATTTGTCTTGAAAACCATAAAGATTGTTGAGTGTTTGGCTGAGAAGTTTATCTGGTGGAAAAACAACAAGTCTCATGCATTTAAGAGGTGTTGAGTCTGTTTTATATTGTGTGACTGTTGCATTGTCGCTACAGCCAACTAATACGAAAAGAGAGATAGAGTAAGCAATAAGTTTATATACAATATCTCTCTTCATTTTTAGCTCGAACTAACTTAAAATCTCTTCAATAGTGATGTAGTCACCAACACGACCTGTCATCTGCTCTGCATCAGTGTTTACCGGGAGTGTTTTTTTACCCGGTCTCCATCCTGCAGGACAAACTTCACCTGTTTTTGTTGCGTGTTGCCACGCTTCTACTTGTCTTAAGAACTCATTTACATTTCTACCAACTGAAGGCGCTTGCACCTCTTGAGCTACAACAACACCTTCTGGGTTTATAAGAAATCTACCACGAAGTGCAATACCCTCATCTTCAAGAAGTACACCAAAAGCACGGCTGACTGTTCCTGTCGGGTCGGCTCCTATTGTAAGTTTTAAATCTTTTAAAAGTGGTTCAGTCTCTACAAATCTTTTGTGAGAGAATTTTGTGTCAGTTGATACTGCCAAAATCTCAACGCCTTTTTCCTGAAACTCATCGTATTTTGCATTCATCGCTGCGATCTCTGTAGGGCATACAAAAGTAAAGTCAGCAGGATAGAAACAGACTACATGCCATTTCCCTTTATAATCATCACTGCTAACAGTTGTGTAGTGACCGTTTTTAGCGTCATACGCCTCCATAGAAAACTCTGGTGCTTTTTGCATTACTAATGTTGAACTCATTTTACTCTCCTTTTTTGTAGTTAATATTTCAGTCTCATTTTGGGAGACAATTTCTTTTTTTGTTTGAATCGGAGTGTCGCACGCCATTGCAACTCCTTATATTTTAGATATATAAAAATTATAATAATGAAAAATAAATAATTAGTAAACGATAAAAATTATCTTTTGATTTTTCTAAAAAGTCTGCGTAAACAGCTGCGTTTGAAAGAGACCATCGGAACTCTTTGTGCGTATGCTTTGTATTCATCTCCAAATTTTCTTTTGACTTCCATCTCTTCAAAGATGATTACCATAAAAACAATGAAGAGCATCTCTAAAGGAGCGATGATCGTGATGAAAGTCGGCATGCCCAAAAGGAGTGCCCAACCAAGTGGTAAAAGGGTAAGCCCAAAGAGCATAGGGTGGCGCATGCATTTGTAGATGCCTGTTGTAACAAGTCTGTTGGTTTCTAAACGCGGCATATTTTCATCTCTTCCCTTTGCTAACTCTTTGCCGCCATTGGCTGCTGCACGAAAGGCTAAACGCAGTATAAATAAACCGATGAGTGCTGAGAGTAGATGAAAGAGTGGCGAGTGAAAAAGAAGGTCATTTTTGTCGATGCTATAGGCGTACAATGCACCACCTATGAGCATAAGCAGCCATAAAACGATGCGGATAATGACCGAAGGTGTAGTGTTTATCTTCATTATTTTATAGTAGGAGGGGTAATGCTCTTTCCAAGAAGTGCGTAGCTCTTTCCAACGCGTGCAATCGGTGCATAATCAAGCGTGATTCTCTCTTTATCGCTAATAATCGCATCGTCAATAAACTGCGCTTTTATCTCGACAACAAGAGGAATGGTCTTTGATCCTTTTAGGTCTATTTCCTGATAAAATTCACAAAAAAATGCACTAGGAACATCTGCGACCATAGGAGGAAACCCCTCTACAATCTCTTTTGTTTCAATGTCAAACGCAGCGGCTTCACTCTCATTT
>JALUZQ010000073.1 GCA_027011725.1 Sulfurimonas sp.
GATGCGAATGTTCTGCAAAGCATTGAAGCTTTGATACCTCTTGCCCCTCTGCATAATCCTGCAAATATAGAGGGCATAAAAGCATTACAGAAGAAATTGCCACACATTCCACACGTAGCAGTCTTTGACACTGCGTTTCATACGACAATGCCACAAGAGGCGTATGTGTATGCTCTGCCATATGAACTCTACGAAAAAGAGGTCATACGACGATACGGTTTTCATGGCACTTCGCATAGCTACCTTAGTAAAGAGGCGGCAAAGCTGTTGGGTAAAAGTGTAGAACAGGTTAATCTTATAACGCTGCATCTTGGAAACGGTGCTTCGGCGTGTGCCATTAAAAATGGAAAAAGTATAGATACCTCCATGGGATTTACACCGCTTGAAGGGCTTGTGATGGGGACTCGAAGTGGTGATATTGACCCTGCTATTGTGACCTATTTGCAACGAGAGTTGGGATATGGCTATGAAGAAGTAGATGAAATGCTCAATAAAAGCTCAGGACTTTTGGGAATATGTGGCAAAAATGATGTTCGTGCAATTCTAAACGCAGCGGATGAGCGCTCACGTCTTGCCATTGACATTATGGTGCGGCGTATTCAAAAATACATCGGTGCTTATATGATTTTACTTGAAGATGTTGATGCTATTGTCTTTAGTGGTGGCATAGGGGAGCATTCTGAGTATATACGAGAACGAGTGATGGATAATAAAATGATTAAAAAGAGTACAACATTAGTTATTGAAACTGATGAAGAGTTAGAAATTGCAAATGAGTGTTTGAGAGTTTTGAAAAGTTAGAAATTTGGAAAAAAATTATATAGGCAAGATGCCTATATAAAAGTGTGGAGTAACTACTAAAGTGGAGTTACGTTCTCAGCTTGTGGGCCTTTTTGACCTTCACCAACTTCGAATGTTACTCTTTGACCTTCTGCTAGAGAAACTCTACCACCATTTGGATTATTTACTTGACGGAAATGTACAAATACATCTTTCCCACCATTATCTTGTTGAATAAAACCATAACCTTTTTCATCATTGAACCATTTAACTGATCCGTCCATTAATTCTGCCATTGTGTAGCCTTTTGTATAAATTGTGTCAAAATATCGGGAGAGTCTTTAGGAGGTCGTAACGCTTAGAGCATGTCGCACACTAAAGATGAATTCACACCTCATCTTTCACTTGGCAACAGTATATCGCAATAAAAACAAAAAGCCAACCTTTTTACTGCAAATATTCAAATTCTTTTTGCTTGAGCGATATTTCGTTTAATTTTTTAATGTTTTTAAGTGTATTATTTCATAGTAAAAATAAAATCAGAGTTGGAGAGTTGCATGAGCATCTACAGAGAGTACGATATACGCGGGATATTTGAAAAAGAGTTAAATGAAGAGAGTGTTACAAAAATAGGTTACGCTTTAGCTTCTAAGATAGATGGTGAGTATGTGGCTGTTGGCTATGATGCTCGTTCGCACTCTCCTATACTTTTTGAGTATCTTGTATCGGGACTAAACGCAGGCGGGAAAAAAGTACTCGGTATGGGGCTTGTTCCGACACCTGTGAACTACTTTACAAATTACCAAGAGTGGGATGGCATTACACCTTCAGCTTCCGTGATGATAACAGGCTCACACAACCCGAGTGAGTATAATGGTTTTAAAATTACCGTCGATAAAGCACCGTTCTTTGGAGAAGACATCTATGCACTTGGACGAGAATGTGAAGCGATGGAGATGCCAAAGGCAGTCGAGCGTGATGTAACAGAGATAGATGCAAACAGTAGATACATAGATTTTATAGTCAATGAGTTTGCACACTTAAAAGGTATGCCGACAAAAATAGTCTATGATTGTGGAAACGGTGTAGCAGGCGTTGTACTCCCTGAGATATTTGAAAAGCTCGAACTCAATACAAAAGGGCTCTATGTAGAGCCAGACGGAACATTTCCAAACCATCATCCGGATCCATCAGTTGAGAAAAACCTCGCAGATGTAAAAGAGCTGCTTGAAAAAGAGGGTGACATCGCTTTTGCCTATGATGGGGATGCAGATAGAATTGCAGTGCTTACACATAATAACAACATCAAAGGTGACATGATGGCACTGCTATATAGTATGAATATGGATGCGCCTACTGTCATTGGTGAAGTGAAATGCTCACAAGTGATGTATGATGAGCTCGAGCGTCGCGGTGCAACTGCTGTAATGTATAAGACAGGACACTCTAACTTAAAAGTGAAAATGAAAGAGCTAAACGCAGAACTTGCGTGTGAAGTAAGTGGACATGTCTTTTTCAAACACCGTTATTTTGGTTATGATGATGCTATTTATGCTACATTTAGAATGCTAGAGTTGATACATGAGGGCATAGACTTTGACGCTGAACTTGAAAAACTTCCAAAAGTCTTCTCAACTGAAGAGATAAAAGTAGAAACAACAGAGGCGCAGAAGTTTAAAATAATCGAGCGTGTAAAAGAGTTGCTTGAAAATCCTGATGAAGATTTTCCAGCTATTAAAGACATCATAGATGTTGATGGTGTGCGCATTAACTTTGAAAACGGCTGGGGGCTTGTACGTGCGAGTAATACAACTCCGGTACTTGTGACACGCTTTGAATCGACTGATGAAGCAGAGGCGAAAATGTATGAAAATGCTGTAAATAATCTAATTCAGCGTGCAAAGGAAACTTTAGTCTAAAGTAAAGATAAGGAAGCAGTTTTGATGAAATATATATATGCATTTGTTGTTCTATTGGTAGTAGCTGCGTTTAGTGGCTGTGGTGAGAGTAAGCATTCTGAAAAAATCTCGCTTCTTGGCGCTGATACGACAGGTGTCAATCCTAATAGTTTGGCATATCTCTCTGCAGATAAGAATGAAGAGCGTAAAAATAAGCTAGAACTCTCAAAAATAGAAGCAGATGCAAAGGTCAAAATTGCGCAAATTCAAACGCAGGGGCAGTTAAGCATTGCTAAACTCAATGCCCAAACGCAGCAAGAGATCGCAAAAACAGACTCTGCTACAAAAATAACGACTTCACAACTTGATGCAAGTACAAAAAAAGAGACGATGCAGTACACGGTTTACATCGTTATCGCTGTTGTGCTTTTTTTGATTATTGCACTTTTTTTACTCTATCAAAACTCTAAAAGAAACAGAGAACTCAAAAAACAACTTCAAGAAGAGAAGCTTCGACATGAAAAGGCTCTGCATGAAAAAGAGCTTGAAGAGAAGCGACTCCATAAGGTCTTAGACCTTGTTGCAGCTGGAAAAATGCCTGCTACCATAGAAGAAGAGGTTATCCTTTCTATCTCAACACCTCGAAACAGACTTATAGATAGTGCATAAAAAAATCAAATTATAATCATTACTTAAC
>JALUZQ010000074.1 GCA_027011725.1 Sulfurimonas sp.
TCTTTTATTTATGAGAACGTATTTTATGAGAGACAGCTCATCTCTCCTTTTTTTATGCCTTACTTGGAGCGACTGCTCTACCTTTTTACAAAGCTCAAGGTGAACTTTCGTCTGAGAAAGTTTACACCAATAGAGCATTTTGAAGCAGTCTTTACAAACAAAAACTTTGAGATCAAAGAGTTCGGTACGAGTGATAAAGTGTTGATATTTGAAAAAAATGCTTCGCTTATAGAGGATGAAATACTCTTTTTGCAAAAACAAGCTACTTGGGCAAAAACTGTTTACATCATTCCAAACGCAGTAAAGAGCAGACTCTCCCCTGCTCTTCGTGAAAATGAAGATGTCTACTTTTACCACTCAAAAGAGGATATAAAAAAGATACTGCAGCGTCAAAGTTTTCATTTTGCACTCGTAGCAGGTGTAGATAAGTCCATTCTTGACAAACCTTTGCTCAGACAAACGCAGTTGACTTTGGATTTTTAATAAATAATGATATATTAGATAAATTAATTTTAAGGAATTACAAAATGAAAAAAACACTTCTCTCAATGCTTCTTGTAGCAGCCTCACTCTCTGCTTTAGAGGTACAACACACAACAGTCAAGTTCACTGCGTTTAAAACGTATGCGAAAAAAGGTGTCAGTGGTGTTTTTGACACAGTTGCACTCTCAGATAAAAAAGCAGATGATGTAAAATCACTTCTGCTAAACGCAGGGGTAGATATTAACACTTCTAGTGTCAACAGTGGCAATAAAGGCAGAGATGCAAAACTTGTGAATGCCTTTTTTAATGTACAAAATGTTAAACATATTCAGGCGAAGATTGTAAAAGTAGAAGAAAACTCTTTAACGGTTGCGATATCAATGAATGGAAAAACTTTAAACATTCCAATGAGCTACAGTGTAAAGAACAATACGGTAACGGCAAAGGGCGTCATAGATTTAGCTGATTTTACAATGCTTCCATCACTGAAATCGCTTAACAAAGCCTGCTATACACGCCATCAAGGTAAAACATGGCAGGATGTTGACATCTTTTTCAGTCTGGATTATAAATAGCGATGAACCGTAGAGATTTTTTAAGTACAGCGACCTTTAGTTCTGCTGCACTCGCTCTTGGCGGCTGTAATGAGGGAAAACATGTAGCCATTGACTACTCAAAACACCCTCAAAAATCAGATGCAGTAAAACATGTCAATATAAACAGAAACAAAAAAACTGTCATAAAACTCGCCACAAGCTGGCCTGCACACTTTCCCATTATGGGAACAGGTGTAGAGCGTTTTGCACTGCGTGTGCAAGACATCAGTGGCGGCTCTTTAGAGATAAAAATCTACCCAAAAAATGTTCTTGTTCCTGCTCTTGCTGTATTTGATGCTGCAAGCAGCGGTCAAATAGATGCGTTTCACTCTGGTCCGTATTACTGGAAAGGGAAAAACTCGGCCTTTTCACTCTTTAGTGGTATTCCTTTTGGTTTTACAGCGGAAGAGGTAAACTCTTGGATGCTCTATGGCGGAGGAATGGATCTGTGGCGAGAGCAATATGCAAAATATAATCTGCACCCATTTTTAGGAGGAAACACTAACATCCAAATGGGTGGCTGGTTTAGAAAGCCTATCAACTCTCTTGCAGATATGCAAGGGCTGAAGATGCGTATTCCCGGTCTTGGTGGAGAGGTTTTTTCTAAAATGGGTGTCAATCCTATTTTACTTCCTGCGGGAGAGATCTATACTTCACTCGAGCGCGGTGTGATTGATGCTACTGAGTGGGTTGGACCTGCGCTTGACATTAAAATGGGATTTTATAAAGTAGCGCCTTATTATTACTCAGGATGGCATGAACCGGGTTCTGTGCTTGAGCTGACCTTTAACAAGCATGTTTGGAATAAACTCGCATTCGAGCATCAGTCGATGATAGAGGTCGCAAGCAGCGAGCTTAATGCAAATATGGCGACAGAGTTTCATGCACAAAATATTCAGGCACTACAAAAACTCAAATCACTTGACGTTAAACTTGCACAATTTCCTGATGATGTAACAGCTGCAGGAAAAAAAGGGCTCAAAGAGGTTGTAGAGGAGATGAGTGCACAAAATGAAGAGTTTGCAAAAGTGTACGCTTCTATCAACTCCTATTTGTCTCTTTCAAAAGAGTGGAGTGATGCAAGTTTAGGATATTTTTTAAATATTAGATAGTATCAAACTTCTTCATTTGCTTTAAAATAGTAATATTCCAAAAATAATAAGAAAGAGACTTTTTGAGATATTTACTGTTTTTTACCATTATCTTCCCTACTCTGCTTCTTGCTTCATTTCGTGGATATCTTATAGACAAAAAGAGTGCACTGCCTGTTGTTGGTGCAGCTATTAGTGATGGCAATATCACAGTAAAAAGTGACAAAAACGGTGATTTTTTTATAGACTCAAATGCAACGCGCTTCCATGTAAAAGCTTATGGCTACAGACCTTTGAGTTTTCAAGCAGATATTGGCACTAAAATGATAGAGCTCACTCCAATAAAGGTAAAAGCACTCTATTTGACATTTTGGGGTGCGAGTAACAACTCAAAAACTTTGAAAAATATTTTAGATGTCATTGATACAACTGAAGTAAACGCAGTAGTCGTCGATGTTAAAAATGCGTATGGGTCTACCTCCTTTTTAACAGGCTATGAAAAAGCAAACAGTTATGGAGCACACAAAAATCGTACAAATCGTGATATTCACAAGTTCATAGCTACAATGAAAGCACATAACATCTACACCATAGCAAGAATAGTCACCTTTAAAGATGAGATACAAGCTTCACATAACCCACAATACGCAATCAAAAAAGATGCCAACAATACGATCTGGCGAAATCATGACAAAATGGCGTGGGTCGATCCATTTGACAGACGTGCACGCGATTATACTATCTCTATTGCCGAAGAAGCTGCGAAGGTCGGCTATGATGAGATAAACTTTGACTACATCCGATTTCCTGCAAAAGAGGGACTAAAATATTCGCAACAATGCACACAAAAGACACGTGTGAAAGCGATAGAGAAGTTTTTAGATGAAGCACAGAAGAGACTTCGTAAGTATGGTGTTTTCGTCTCTGTCGATACTTATGGAAATATCTGCTGGAGTAAAGATGACAATGGTATAGGTCAGAGGGTGGCTTCTCTTGCAAAGCATGCAGATTATATCTGTCCGATGCTCTATCCTTCAGGCTTTTCAAGTGGTTCTTTTCACTTCAAACACCCTGCCGAGCATCCTTACGAGGTGATCTATCGCAGTATTAAAAAGACACAAGACAGAGTAGCAAGTTCACGCGTACGCCCTTGGTTGCAGGGGTTTCGTGACTACAC
>JALUZQ010000075.1 GCA_027011725.1 Sulfurimonas sp.
TGCAAAGTGCTGCAAGAAGAGAAGAAAAGAGTGCTTAAAAGGAGTAAATCCAGGACGATGTTTCTCTTTGTTTTCATTGAACTGTCACAACCTTTATCTTAGTTTCGCTTTGTTATACTTACTGTTATGAAAGTATTTATTTTGTTTGTTTTTATTTTTCTTTCTACACTGAGTGCAGATGAGAATGTACTGTATAGGTTTGATTTTACCAAACTTCAGGGAAAAGATGCATTAAGTACGCTTCGTAAGCTTGGATTTGAATTTTTACTTGATGCCGAATCTCTCAACTTTAAGCTCACTCAAAAGGGTTTGGAGTTTCATACGAAGGAGAATGTAGCAGGACTTTTCGGGCTGCGTTTAAAAAAACCGTTGGAGAACGTACACTCTGCAACAATAGAGTGGGGAGTAGAGCGTTTTCCTCAAGGATCAGATTGGGAGAAGAAGAACAACCGTCTGGCAATTGGTGCTATTTTTCTCTTTGGAAAAGAGAAGTTTCCAAGTGGTTTGCCAATATTTGCACCTGCGGCACCCTACTTTTTTGGTCCATTTATAGGAGAAAAAGAGCAGGTTGATAAAAAATATTTTGGAAGACTCTATAAAGAGGGCGGACGCTACTACTGCGTTTCAAATAAACTCGGTTTGGTTGTAACGCATTTTGATATTGCTAAACGTTTCAAGAAGGAGTTTCAAAAAGCTCCTCCTCCCCTTGTAGCATTTGCTTTTCAGATGAATACAAAAGATACAAGCGGAGGGGCTGAGGCTTTCATTAAAAAGCTAACATTTTATAAATAAATATTATGTTATAATTTCGTTTAGATAATGAATATAAAAAGGAGTCAGGATATGAAACAAGTAACACCTCTCCTATTTTTAATGTTAATGGGAGTCTCTTGTACTGCTACTGCGTTTGGTTCAGACATAAGTATTGACAAACAGATTCAAGCGATACAAAATGCCCCACAAGAGCAGCGATATGAACTGATGAATGCTTTGAAAAAAGAGATGGTAGAGATGAGTCTTATTGAGCGAAGCCATATTGCCGATCTTTTAGAAGAAAAAAGAAATTTACAAATAAATACTACCCTTCAAACGCAGCAGATGATAGAGGCTCGTAAACAAGAACTCGCACAAGAGATGCAGTCACAAACTGCTTCACGTCTGAGTGAGTATCAGAGCTTTTTACAAAGAGTCGCACAAGAGGTAAATACAAGATTGATAGACCCGATAGTGAATCCTCCTTCACCATTTACAAACTAAGGGAAAGTTAATGCTAAAAACTTTTTTTCTTTTGATGCTATGGATTTTGTTTGTCAGCACTACTTTGTTCGCCTATGTCGACAGTGATATGGATGGTGTATTAGATAAAAATGACAAATGTCCAAATACTCCTTTGAGTGATTTGGTCGACAGACATGGTTGTAGCGTAAAAAAACTCTATAGAGAGTACCATTTTGATGTGGTATATGGGTTTAATTATGCCGATACTGCACCACTTGTCAGTAAACAGCTGAACATTCCCTCTTTTAGTCTCAGAGCCGATCTTTACTATAAAAATTACTATTTGCAAAGTTATACATCGTATTATGTAAACAGTGATGAGAATGGCGATGTGCAGCATGGATTTTATGATACCTATGTCGGGGGAGGCTATCAAAAGACTTTTTTTGACTCACTCTTTGTCAGTGGGGGTGCAGGAGTTTTATTACCTACCTATGAAGATAATGTCATTACGAACAATACAGACTATCAACTACAGGCAAGCATAAGTTATATGAGAAAGGGTATTGTCTATTTTGGTAGTTATGCGTATACTCTCATTAATGATGTCGATCCTACAAATATTTCAACTTTTCAAAATACAAACGCTTATAATCTTGGGGTTGGACATTACTTTACAGAAAAAGTCTATGCCAGTGTTTCGTATGGTCTTGTAAACAGTGTTTACAGTGATATCGCAGATATAACAACAGCTTCACTCTATACAAGTTATACCATCAACAAACATAAATACTTCATCTTTCGTTATGCGTATGGTTTGAGTAAATCAGCAAATGACAACTCCGTTTCACTTTTAATGGGCTACCATTTTTAAGCACAAAATTGTAGTATAATTCGACTATGATTGCGCAAGATTCCATAGAAGCCTTAAAGGCACGACTTGATATTGTTGATGTTGTCGGCTCCTATGTGGAGTTGAAAAAGGCAGGAGGAAACTTCAAAGCACCCTGTCCTTTTCATGATGAGAAATCCCCCTCATTTGTTGTGAGTCCGCAAAAACAGATATACCACTGTTTTGGATGCGGGGCAGGTGGTGATGCCGTCAAATTTGTGATGGAGTATGAGAAGCTCAACTACCCAGAAGCACTTGAAAAGCTCGCAGAGTCCTATAACTTTACACTCACATATACCGATAACAAACATAACAAACCCCGCTCACAAGTGATGGACAAACTTAATGAGTGGTACCAAACACTCCTTACTCATAATCAAGCAGCGATGAGCTACATTAAAGAGCGTGGTATTTATGAGAGCAGTATTGAGAAGTTTGGCATCGGCTATGCACCCGATTCAAACGCAACTATCAACTATATAAAATCGCAGCAGTTCTCCATTAAAGAGGCAGTAGATATGGGTGTGGTCGGTTACAACCAAGAGCGCAACCAGACCTATGCACGTTTTATTGAGCGTATTACCTTTCCTATCTACTCCGCAAATGGCAGTATTGTCGGCTTTGGCGGGCGTACCATCAGCGGGCATCAGGCGAAGTATGTAAACTCTCCAGAGACTGCATTTTTTAACAAGTCTCGTCTGTTGTATGCTTACCATCTTGCAAAACAAACTGTACATAAAAAGCAAGAAATCATTATTACAGAAGGATATCTCGATGTTGTAATGCTCCATCAAGCAGGCTTTGACAATGCAGTAGCAACACTTGGAACAGCGCTTACACATGAACATCTGCCACTGCTTCGTAAAGGCTCTCCACGTGTTGTGATGGCGTATGATGGAGACAAAGCAGGGCGCGCAGCGGCACTCAAAGCCTCAAAACTTTTAAGTGCAAGCGGCTTTAACGGTGGTGTGGTTGTGTTTGGCGGTGGGCTTGATCCTGCAGATATGGTAAAAGAGGGGCGTGTAGAAGAGCTTGGCAATATGTTTAGAGATCCAAAGCCTTTTATAGAGTTTGTACTCGATGAGATACTCTCACTCTACAACCTGCAAGACCCAAAAGCAAAAGAGGCGTGTATGCAAGAGGGCATTGCCTACTTAAAAACACTCTCCCCGATTTTGCAAGAGGAGTACAAAACCTACCTCGCTTCGCGTCTTGGCGGTTTG
>JALUZQ010000076.1 GCA_027011725.1 Sulfurimonas sp.
GAATATTTATATATAATAGAAGCATTAAAAATATAACAAATATAAAGAGAATTAAATGAAGCCAATAGAGAGAGTTTTAAAAGCAATAGAAGAGATTAAAAAAGGAAAAATGGTCATCATGGTAGATGATGAGGACAGAGAGAATGAGGGTGACTTGGTATATGCCGCAGCATTTTCAACTCCAGAGCATGTAAACTTTATGGCGACACACGCCAGAGGCTTGATATGTGTTGCACTTTCAAAGTCCATCGCAAACAGACTTGATTTGAATCCTATGGTGAGTTCAAATACATCATCGTATGAGACTGCGTTTACAGTTTCTGTTGATGCTAAAAATGCTTTGACAGGTATCTCTGCAAAAGAGCGTGATGACACCATAAAAATACTTGCAAATCCTATTTCAAACGCAGATGAACTTGTAAAGCCCGGGCATATTTTCCCACTCATTGCAAAAGAGGGTGGAACACTCGTACGCACTGGACATACTGAAGGTTCGGTAGATCTGTGTCGTTTGGCAGGTCTTAGTGAAGCAGGTGTTATTTGTGAGATCATTAAAGACAATGGAGAGATGGCACGTCGTGATGATTTGGATGTTTTTGCAAAGAAACATGACCTACATACTGTCTTTATCTCCGACATTGTAGAGTATCGTCTTGCAAATGAGCGTCTTGTAAAAGAGATAGAGGTAGAGGAAGTAGAGTTTTTTGGTGTAAAGGTAAGCCGTCACACATTTGAAGACCATGATGGTGTGCATCATACGGCTATTTTGTTCTACAGTGCAGGAGAGGTGGCAAATGTACGCGTTCACAATGTCATTCCTGATTGTGAACTGCTACTTAATCAAGACAAATACCATAATCTTATAAACTCCATAGAGTATCTCAAACAAAACAGTGGTCTTTTAGTGTTTATAAACAAAACACATCATCAAGATAATGCTGCAATGAAAGAGTTTGGAATTGGGGCGCAGATCATTAAGTCTTTTGGTGTTTCAAAAATGAACCTTTTAACCTCTATGAAAAAGACTGATTTTATCGGACTTGGCGGATTTGGACTAGAGATTAACGACATAGTAAATGTATAAAAGAGAGAGAAGATGAGAGAGTTTTTTAAAAGAGTCGATGAGAGTGGTGAAGAGGTTTACATAGAGAGTGATATGAGTGCGTATGGCTACAGTGAGCGCTACAGTTGGCTCTTTAGTGTTTTCATTAAGTTTGATGCTTCTGCAAACTCAAAAGAGAGTTTTGAGGAGTTTTTGGAGACGAAAGAGGCACTCATCATTGCCATAGAACACGATGGAGCGGCGAAGTATGTTGGAAGTCGAGTGGTCGATGGCTGGAATGAACTTTACTTTTATGCACAAGATTCCAAATCACTTAATGCGATTGTTTCAAAAATGCTCACAGGAAGCGGCTATGTGTATGAGAGTAGTGTGGTAAAAGATGCAAAATGGGATTTTCACTACAAGTATTTAGTGCCTACAGAGTTAGAATCAGCACACCTTCAAAGTGAAAAGATCATCTTTTTACTTGAAGAAGAGGGTGATGACCTGAGTGTGCCTCGCGTAGTTGAACACTATGTCTCTTTTGCAACGCCTACACAAAAAGAGCGCTTTTTAACACAGCTCCCTTTTGATGGGTTTACTTTTAAAGATGAAATAAGCAGTGAAGATTTTGAAAATGGACTCGCACTCGTTAAAGAACATGCTGTGTTAGAATCAGAAGTGAAAAACGCAGTCGAGACGCTTTTTGAAGCAGTGAAAAAAGAGCAGGGTTATTATGAAGGCTGGAGTACAACTTTAGCAAATGATGATGAAAAGTAGTAATGCAAACTAAAGAGAAAATACTCTCAATCACCGGTGCTATAAACTACATCATCGTTATATTTTTAAATGCCTTTACCGATCTTGGGCATAAGATCATCATTCAAAATACGATTTTTAAAGTTTATGATGGAAGTACACAGATTATTTTGACAGCTATTGTCAATGCCCTTGTGCTTCTGCCATTTGTATTGGTCTTTTCTCCTTCAGGCTTTTTAGCCGACAGATTTCCTAAAAATAAAATCATGCAACACTCTGCTGCGTTTGCAGTGGTGATTACGCTTGGCATTACCTACGCTTATTATCATGGCTATTTTATTTTTGCCTTTATTTTGACATTTTTACTTGCTATGCAGAGCGCCATTTATGGCCCTGCGAAGTACGGTTACATAAAAGAGCTCTTTGGCGAGAAGTTCATCACAGGTGGTAACAGCATCGCGCAGGCGACTACCACAGTTGCCATTTTGGGTGGCATTATCTTCTACACTGTACTCTTTGAGGGAATGTACAACGACACACTTCTTACAAAATCACAAATATTAGAAGCCATAGCTCCTCTTGGATGGCTCTTGGTCGGTGGTTCGCTCATAGAGTGGTTTGCAGCTTCAAGGCTTCCAAACAAAGTAGTAGCAACTTCTAAACGCAGCTTTAATCTGAAAAAATATTTTCGAGGTGAGTACCTCTTTAAAAACCTCAAAACATCCACACGCAAAGAGGAGATATTTCACGCCATTCTTGCTTTGAGCCTTTTTTGGTCTATCTCACAAGTTGTTTTGGCAATTTTTGGAGAGTATGCAAAAGATAATTTGGGTGTGACAAACACCATTATAGTACAGGGTGTGATGGCACTCGCAGGTATTGGCATAGTGCTAGGTTCTGTGATGGTCTCAAAACTCTCAAAAGATTACATAAATCTTGGACTCGCAGGCATCGGTGCCATAATGGTTACACTGCTAGTCTTTTTGATTCCATTGATGCACTCAATGGCTGTCATCGCTGTTATGTTCTTTTTGTTTGGTATCTTCTCATCTTTTATCTTAGTGCCTTTAAATGCACAAATACAATCGTTGGCATTTCGTACCCATTTAGGAACGATTTTAGCGGCAAATAACTTTATACAAAACATTTTTATGTTCTCATTTTTGATGTTGACAACACTCTTTGCCTATTTTGGTATGAATGCGGAAGTGCTTTTTTACCTGATGGGATTTGTCGGGCTTTATCTTGTCTATCTGCTTTTTAAGCACTATGTGACGGAGATGTTCTTCTCGACTATGAAACTCTTTTCACTTTTGAGACATAAGTACGAATTTTACGGAGTTGAAAATATTCCAGATGACAAAGCGGTACTGCTTTTAGGAAATCATGTCAGCTGGATAGATTGGATCATTCTCCAGCTCGCACTCAATCGTAAAATAAACTACATGATGGATAAAGACATTTACCATTGGAAGTTCCTGCATGCTGTTTTTAAAAAGGGAGAGGCAATTCCTCTCTCTCCAAG
>JALUZQ010000077.1 GCA_027011725.1 Sulfurimonas sp.
TGAAGATATCACATAGTACGGTCTCGGCAGGTCATGCTCTTTTTCAAAAAGCCGCACAGATGCAATGAGTGCGATGTTGTCAGCTATTGTATCTGAGAGCGTAATCAAACCTTTGGCAGAGGAGAGATGTGCTTTGAGCATCGCAAGTTCTGCATGGGGTTCTGCTTTTAAAAAGTATGGGTACTTGTACTCAACAGCCCACTCCTCTATCTCTTTTCGTGGATCAATCACAATAAAAGGAATATGATTTTTACGCAGTTGTTTTGTGACCTCTATTGTATAGTCATTATGGTGACAGACAACAAAATGCTTTTTAAGTCTTGCAATTTTATAGAGCATTCTTCTCTCCTTGAACGCGGCAACTATATGCCCCTTGTTTAATTCATTTACCAAAATACCGATTGCACTTGAAAAGACCGCAAAACCTGCAATAATCAAGTTTATGGTAAAAATCCTTCCGGCATTTGAAACCGGAGCTATTTCACCAAAGCCAACTGTTGTGAATGTAATAGCTGTTTGATATATTGCGTCCATAACAGTAAAGTTGTCAATGAGAACATAGCCCACAGTGCCAATAAGCATAACAACAACAGTAAGTATAAGAGGTAAACGAAAAGGTTTTAAGAGGGGGTAAACTTCAGGTAGAAGTTCTTTATCAGGTTTGGGAGGGGTCTCCCAATTGAGGAAGTTACGAATCTTCGTAAAGAGATTCAAAACAACTCCCTAGATTACGCGTTCTTTTTCAGTGTACGTAACTCTTTTGCTGAAATCTTAATCTTTTTTGTTGTACCATCTTCTAAAGTGATACGTACTGTTCTTAAGTTTAATAAGAAACGACGCTTTGTTCTGTTTTTTGCATGAGAAACATTGTTCCCACTCATAGGGCCTTTGCCGCTAATAGCACATCTTCTTGCCATTTGAGTATCCTTGAATGATATTTAAAGTTGCGAATTGTATCAAATAAAAGCAAAACTTCAACTTAAGCCACTATTTGCTTGGCACTTTATCTAAATTTATAATGATTTTATATTTATATAGTTAGAATACCTAACAATCCTTAACAAAAGAGAATCATT
This sequence comes from Sulfurimonas sp., assembly GCA_027011725.1. Classification (GTDB taxonomy): domain Bacteria; phylum Campylobacterota; class Campylobacteria; order Campylobacterales; family Sulfurimonadaceae; genus Sulfurimonas. The sequence continues at coordinate 1,077 of JALUZQ010000077.1, forward strand.
TGATTACAAAAGAGAAAGTTGATACATACATCGAAAAGATCCCTCCTGCTCCGCAGACACTGCAAAAGACTCTGCATGCCCTCAATGAAGGCGAGTTGATAAAAGCAGCAAAGATAGCACAAGAGGATCTCGCACTTAAAGCCTATCTTGTTGAGCTTGTGAACAAACCTGTCTTTGGTTTTCGACAAAAAGTTACAGACATATCGCAGATCTTTGGTATTTTAGGTGTGGAAAAATCGCAACAAGCAGTCTATAACTATATGATATCACTCCTCTCTCCTGCAAAGTGGCAACTCTTCAAACTCAACAAAAGCTCTTTTCATGATCTTCAAGCAGAGTTAAGTACAAATTGGCAAAAGATTCTGACACATCTGGATATTCAAGATAAAGATATACAAAATGCCATTACCCTTCTGCCGGCAAGCATTATCGTCTCAGAAGCACTCTTTTGTGAAAAGCTTGACGAAGTGGCCATGCTTCGCAGTGTCCATGATATAGATTTAAATACGATTTTAGTGCGACTGTGTAAAATGGATCTGTTTGATATTTGTGAAACGATCGCTGTAAAATGGGATATGAGTACAAAAAGCGCGCAGATCGTTCAAGCTGCAAGCGGTATCAAACCACTTGAAGATGAAACAGTGAATAATCTCGGCAAATGGATGCATCTGCTGCTCTTCTTTACTCTTTCCAAACCTCTTTACATTGAAGCAGGTCTGAATGATTTTATAGAATTTCACGTCGAGTATGTGGGAGACATCTATGAAGATTTCGCAAAAGTAATGGAGATAGCATGAGAGCAGTAATTAAAAACGGTATTGGTGTATTTCATCCACAAGGCTTTTTAGACGGAAACTCCAGTAATGCTCTTTTAAGTATCGATGATATAAACGCAACACTCAATGCCAATGCAGATATGATTTTAGTATCACTCAAAAAAGTCATCTTTTTTAACCGTAACGGTCTTGACACCTTTGTAAAGATGTTCAACAAAGTCCGCAGTGCAAATCACATCATCGTCGGGTTTTGCGACTATGATACAAAAAAGTATGAAGCAATTCATAAGTTTTACAAAAATGAGCTGACATTTTCTCTTTTTAAAACGCAAGATATAGCCAACCTCTTCTCAAGCGGCTATAAAAACCAAGCCAAAAATGTACTGCTCTACAGTGATGACAAATCTCAAAGAGCTGCCATTGCCATAGAACTCCATGACAACGGGCATAACCCCATAGTCACACAATCCTATGAAGAGTTTAAAGAGAAGGCAAAAAATGAAAGCGCGTATGATGTGATTTTAGAAGAGTCTTACCTTGGACAGATGGGACAACAGGTAGCTACACGTGTGACTGGAAATGCCATCATTTACACGCTCTCTTCCTTTTTAGATGCAGAGATAGGCAATACTTTTAATATCGCCTACCATAACAACTCTTTAAACGTCGGTTTTCGACTTTTTATTTTTGACGCGTATAAAGTCGTAAGTATGAATGTTCATGCACTGAATTTCTTCTCAAAACTCGCTTCTGCGGCAGCTGAATATAACGCGACTATCTGTTTTGTAGGCATGACCTTTGAGAAGACACCCACTGCGTTTAAAGAGACACTTGAAGATGCAGGTATCATGTTTTATGAGCAGATGAATGATATACTTGAAAATAAAGAGCTTTTAAGTGAGCTTGGTGCAAGCTCTGCTGCAAGTACTAAGAACAAACGACCACTCAATAAGGTCATAGTCTCAGAACTTCCAAATTTCATCGAAGCCACCGTCGCGACCATTGAGATGATGACAAATGCAGAGGCTACAAAAGAGGCTGTAAATATAGAGACCATCCACATTGATACTCCAGACAATAAAATAGCAAGTTCCATTGGGTTTTATGGTGATATAGACGGAATGGTCATGCTTGTGTTTCCACTTGACATCGCCAAGAAATCTTGTGAGCTTCTCATAGGTGAAGAGACTGACGATGTCGAGCTTATTCTTGACACTTTAGCCGAACTTGTCAATATAGTCGGAGGAAAAATAAAAACTCTTCTCTCTGATGAGAATATTCATGTAGATATAACGCTTCCTAGAACATACAAAGAGATAGACGGACTGATGGAAGTTGCAAAAGGAAAAAAAGGAGTTCAAGTCGACCTCTCCTTTGATAATGACAAGTTTCTCTTTTTCTTAACAAGATAAAAGCATCCTCTGTGTATAATTCGAAAATAATTTATGCACAAGGAACAAGAGATGAAGGT
>JALUZQ010000078.1 GCA_027011725.1 Sulfurimonas sp.
GTCATTGACAGTATCGATGTGCATAGGCAGCGTAAAAACAAGCTTGCCGCTTTTGGTATCTATAGCAAAACTTTTACCGTCATCCCCACATGAGAACATAAACCTTGAGAGAGGGTCTATGCCAACGCATGACACTTCACCATGATGTCTATTTACTCGTCCTATGACCTTTTTTGTTTCGGCACTATATAAAAGAGCCTCTCTTGCAGTTGGAGAGAGTGTTGCAAAGTACTTTGTATCATGGCTGTAGTCCACTACTTTCGTACGGTACCTTTCATGCTTAATGCCAACTTTAAAGCCATTGATGAACGCTAATGTCTGGACGTTTAATATCCGTACAACACTCTCGGCATTGACTGCAGCCAACGTGCCGTCATCAAGAATTTTTAGTAAGATCACAGGTGTCGATATGCTTTGAGTGTTTACAGCTTTCATATGTTTAGTTTTCTCTTAAATAACCCTCAGATTTCAACACCCTTTTTATCTCTTCTTGGTGTTCTTTGCCTTTTGTCTCCATGTGTACAGTCACATTGGCATCCCCATAATCAAGGGAGATGGATGTTCTGTCATACGCAATGTGAACGATGTTTGCGTTTAACTCCTGGAGTATTTCGGTAAAACGCATTAAAGAACCCGGCTTGTCAATAAGCGTGACCGTCACTTTCATCTTACGATGCGATTTTAAAAGACCTTTTTCAATGATAACTGAGAGCAGTGTGACATCCATATTTCCACCACTGAGCACTACAGCTACATTTTTTCCCTTTAAGTGCTCTAACTTATGATGCAGCAATGCAGCCACACCGACAGCACCAGCACCCTCGACGACAAGCTTTTGCTTCTCTAAAAGGTACAAAATGGCACTTGCTATCTCTTCATCATCTACACCTATCATCTCATCAACACATTCAAGCGCTGTTTCAAGTGTCACAGGGGAAGTATCACGCACCGCTATGCCATCGGCAATGGTACGCACACTTGTCGTATCTACCGCTTTTTTTAACTCATATGAGTTTCTAAACGCAGGAGCACCTTTTGCACTTACACCTATGACTTTTGTCGAGGGAGAGAGCGCTTTTATGGCACTTGCCATACCGCCTATAAGCCCGCCGCCACCAACTGGGATGAGAACAGCATCAAGTGTTTCACATTTGTCTAAAATTTCTAATGCAACAGTTCCCTGCCCCGCCATTACCTCTTCATCTTCAAAAGGGTGTACAAAAGTGAGATGATTTTTCTCACCGTACTCTCTGGCATAAGCATAGGCTTCATCATAATTCGTACCTGCGAGAATCACCTCTGCACCGTAGTGTTTCACGCCGTCTATTTTTGTAAGAGGTGTAGATTCTGGCATAACGATGACAGCTTTTGTGTCAAACGCAGCCGCAGAGTAGGCAACACCCTGTGCATGGTTTCCTGCACTTGCAGCCACTACACCAGCTGCTCTTTGTGCATCGCTAAGCGTTGCTATTTTATTATAAGCCCCACGCAGTTTAAATGCACCGGTAATCTGCAGGTTCTCTTTTTTGAGGTAAACATTACATCCTGCCTCTTCGCTCAAGTAAGGAGCATACGAAAAAGGTGTGTTTACCGCAACACCTTTTATGCGCTCTTGTGCTGCTTGTATCTTTGTAAGTGCTACCAATGAGACTCCCTAGTAAAGATTTCTATGGTCAACCATAGTACATTGGTTTTGTACAACTCTCATGCCGGCATCTTGCGCTTTTTTCGCCGCTTCGTTGTTCACTATGCCCTTTTGTGCCCAAAATACTTTTACATCACCACGAGCGATGCACGCATCAGCAATGGCATCAAGTGCAGCAGGCTTTCTAAAAATATCTACCATATCAACTTGATCAGGAATCTCTGCCAAAGAGCGGTAAACCTTTTCACCTAAGATGGTATCGCCTTTTGGATATACAGGAATGATCTTATACCCATGAGCCTGCAAATATGCAGCAACTCTATGAGAATCTTTTGTCTCATCAGGAGAAAGACCCAAAACTGCTATGGTCTTCACCGTATCAAAAATCTCTTTTACTTCATCCATATTTGAATTTACTGTAGGGAACTCACACTCCATAATTACATCCTTTTGTCAATAATTTTGGTGATTATAGCTAAAAAGAGCTTATATGGAATTAGTGAGCTGCGTTTAGAATATTAAAATCCAAAGATATGCTATGATTTGCTGTAGGAGAGAAAATGAAAGCACTGTTGCTTATTTGTCTGTTGTTCGTTTTTGGTAGTTGTTCTGATGGGGTGAAACATAGTTTTGCAAATATTTGGTCTCAGCTTGTATCTGACCCTTACAAAAAACTGCCACAAACGAAAGTTTCTTACTTTAAACTCTCTAAAGATGGGCAAAATATCATTTTAGAAAATGCAATTCGGACGCTAAATGACGACTCTGATTTGCTAGAGCCTTTTGAAAAATTAGCACACCCTAATGGCATCTGTTTTAAAGGTGTCTGGAAGATAGAAAAAGAAAATCCTTATGGCGGCTACTTTAAAAAAGGGAGTAAGTCACTCATAATTGCAAGAGCGTCAACGGCTATGAGTCATACAAAAAGTAGCAGCACTCGCGCCTTTGGCTTTGCAGGTAAACTTTTTGGCACTATGAACCCTCAGCAGGTTAATGTAACACCAAGTGCAAACTTCTTTCTCATAGATGATTTGGGTGGCACTGACGCTGCGTTTTATAGAGACGTTTCACTGACAAATGAACCCTCTGTGAGTATTACCTATGAAGTAGTCAAAAATCTAGCCTATGTAATGAAAGTCTCTTCTTCGTTTTCAGAGGCAGACAAAAACCCTACAATAAGACAACTGTATGAGATTTCTTATATGGGTGAAGATTCTAAAGAGGGTATTTTAACGCCAAAATGGATGAAAATAGAGGTCTCAAAATCCAACATGTCAAACGCTAAAGATTTTAGAGATGAGTTAAAAATAGAAGATGGGCAAGAGTTGGTTTTTGACATCTCTGTTTCGAGTGAAATTGTCAATGAAAAAAGAGTATGGCAAAAGATTGGAAAGATTATTTTAAACACTTCGGTGGTCTCTGAGTCTTGTGACAAGCGTTTACATTTTCATCATCCGAAATTTAAGGATGATTTATAGCATATCTATTTCATATACTTCTGCAAAAACATATTTAACTGATTTGCGAAATGCTCTGCATCTTTTTGTCCAAATGGTTTTGGTCCTTTGGTGGTTTCTCCCATTTCTCTTATGCTCTCCATCAGGTTTCGCATCGCCAAATATTGTTTGATATTGTCTTCACTGTAGAGTTCACCTCTAT
>JALUZQ010000079.1 GCA_027011725.1 Sulfurimonas sp.
ACCTCATACTTAATGGAACTTGGCATTACTAAAACAACATCTACACTATAACTTGTATTGTTTGCATTTAAACACTCATATATCTTCTCAATTTTGCCCTTATCATAAGGACTAGACCCCATAGTATCAATAAGAATATAGTCACAGTACTTTAAAGAGTCTAGTGCATTTGAAAATTCCGGCGGATCAACAACTGTTTCGATCCCAAGCTTCATCATTCTTGCATACTGCATTAACTGCTCAACCGCACCTATTCTATAGGTATCAAGGACAATAAGCCCTACTTTGTACTTTTTCTCAAGTAAAAAGGAGTAACGTGCTGCAAGTTTTGCGATAGAGGTAGTTTTACCCACCCCAGTAGGCCCAACAAGCATCATTACCTTTTTTTTCCCGACAGCTAAAGGCTGTTCTTTACGTATTGGAACCATTTTTCGCAAAATCGTTTGAAAGTAACGCTTCACAGTTGTAGAGTTCTCTCTCATCTTGAGTGGCATATGTTCTAGTGTAATCTGCATCAGAGTATCGAGATGCTCTCTATTCATCCCACTTTGAGAAGCGAGTCTGTAAATTTCTGCAAATTCAGGAGGAATCTGACTCTCAATATCAGGAGATTTTTCATCCCAAAACATATTTTGAATGATTTTTACTTTATCCGTGAGTTTGTTTATCTCATTTTTTATCTCTTTAAGCTCTTTTGGCTCTACAGCCGGAGTCGTTTGTCTTACAGAAGGATTGTAGAGGCTCTCTTCATCTTGTGTAACATCTGAGATTTTCGATATCTGCTTCGCTGCGTTTGAGATGTCAAAAAGGATATCTTTACTCTCTTTTTCAAGCTCTTTTTTAGCAAAAGCAGGCTTTTTTGTCTTTGTTGTGTATGAAAGAGGCAAATCTTTTTCATCTATGCCTATGACTATTTCATACAGAGGTTCACGTCCTAGTGCTCTTTTTTGTATCTCTTTGGTCTCGATGAGCATACCCTCATCACCTATTTCCATTTTTGCTTTTTTAAGTGCTTCTGTGGGTGTTCGTCCCGTAAATGTTAGTATTTTCATCTCTGCAAACCTGCTAATGGAATAACAACACTCTCACGTTCTGTCCAATGAGCATGGGGTATGGCCAGTTTTTTTGTTTCAATCACTCTGTTGTCAAAAAATATAATATCCAAATCTAGTGTCCTTGGTGCATTTGCAAAACTTCTTTTACGTCCAAACTTTTTCTCTACTCGCATCAAATAATCCAAAAACTGTTTTGGCTGCATTGATGTTTTAAGTACTATGATTGAGTTGAAAAAATCCTCTTGTGCTTCATATCCAAAAGGAGGATTTTTTAAAATCAACGAAGTCCTCGTCAATGTTACTCTTTTATCTCGTTTTAACCAAACATAGAGATGCTCAAAGCGGCGGCGGACATCTCCGACATTTCCGCCAATGCCCACTACCACTTCATACCGATGAAGTCTTTTATCAACATTTGTATGTGGAAAACGCAAGCCTCTGTAGGTTTGAAGATTACTACTGATGCTGCGTTTAAGATACATATTTGAAAGACTCCGTAGTGTTACTGTGCTTGCTGTGCTGAAGCTTGTGCCTCTTGTGCAGCTTGAATCTCATTCATAATCTGTAACATTCCCATCATTGCAAGGTGGTACCCAAATGGACCAAAACCAACAACAGACGATGTACATACAGGAGCAATCATATTCTCTTTTCTAAACTCTTCACGACGGTGAATGTTAGAGATGTGTACTTCGATTGTAGGAAGATTTACAGCTGCAAGTGCATCACGAATAGCGATAGAGGTGTGTGTATATGCCGCTGCGTTTATGATAATACCTTGAGCATCACCATAACACTCTTGGATCTTATCTACGAGTTCACCTTCGAGATTACTTTGAAAAAATTCAATCTCAACACCGTTTTGAGATGCCACTTCTTTCATTTGAGCATGTATTTGCTCTAATTTCATTGGACCATAGATATTTTGTTCACGAACACCAAGCATGTTTAGATTTGGACCTTGAATTACTACTATTTTCATTTTGAACCTTTTTTAAATTTTAGAAAGCCATTTTATCTAAATATATATTAAAAAAAGTTGCAAGTGTTTGAAAGTTTAGTATTTCTCTTTTTCCACGAGATTGGCACAATCTTTTATCATATCGTACAAATCGAGCTCACGTCCTGAAATAGTACAGACTTGTGCACCTTTTTTGTCTATAAAGACAAAACTTTCCGACTCATGATAATCTTCACACATATAGACAGAAAAGATGACATACTCTGCATTGTCAAGATTGCAAAATTTTTCTGTAATACTTTGAAATTTCTTTCCATCTTTGTTAAGACTTTTAATGGTCAAAACCTCTTTTTGCAGCGAGTTTTTTAACACATCAGGCAGCTCTGTTAGTTCATCTTCAAGGTTTACAAACTTCACATCATGTTTAATCATTTTGCAGCTCCTTTTATAAATATTTTTTATCTTACTCAAGTATATATGAGTTCATATCTTTTTTAGCTTAAGAGAATTTCAAAAAAAGTGTATAATCACATAAAAATTTATATACTAGAGAGTGAAAATGCAAATCATATCACCAAACTATATTTTAACACCAGATATTTTACTGGAAAATCAAGCAGTTGCGTTTGACAAGGTCATCCAAAAAATCGCTCCCCTCGAGGAGCTAAAAAAAGAGTTTCCCGATGCCAAACATATAGAGTTGGAAGAGAATTCTCTTTTAATGCCAGGTCTTATCAATGCTCATGTACACATCGAGTTTTCTGCAAACACCAACCATCTCAGCTATGGTGATTTTCTCAACTGGCTCTATAGTATCATAGACAATCGTGAAGATCTCATTACAGGCTGTGATCTCTCTTGTATGAGTAAGGCAATTGATAGAATGCTTGAAAACGGCATTACAACTTTTGGAGCTATAAGTTCACATGCAATGGACTTAGAAGCGTGTGCAAATGCAAAACAAAACGTTGTCTTTTTCAATGAGCTCATAGGTTCACAAGCCTCAATGGCAGATGCACTCTTTACCGATTTTCTCTCCCGTCTTGATGCTTCTAAAGCAGTACCAAAGGAGAACTTTTACCCTGCCGTAGCCATCCACTCACCCTACTCTGTGCACCCTATACTTGTAAAAAAAGCACTTGATATTGTCAAAAACGAGAAGCTTAAACTCACTGCCCATTTTATGGAGAGTCAGGCAGAGAGAAACTGGCTTGACTCAAGTAGTGGCGATTTTAAAAAGTTCTTCTCTGAGCTGCTCAAACAGGA
>JALUZQ010000080.1 GCA_027011725.1 Sulfurimonas sp.
AAGCGCTTTTAGAAGCTGTTTTGGAGCTTTTAATGTAGCTATGGAGTCATGATTTCCTGCTGTTATGATGATATTTTCACATGAGGAGCGAGAGAGTTTTGTAAGAAAATTGTAGTAGAGTTCAAGCGCATAGTTTGGTGGTGTACCTGTATCAAAAATATCTCCAGCGACAATAAGCACACCAATCTCTTCCTTCTCTATAAGCTCAAGAAGCCACGTTAAAAATGCCTGATGCTCTTCTTCTCTACTCTTGCCCATAAAACTTTGACCTAAATGCCAATCTGAAGTATGTAATATTTTCACAAAATGCCTCTCTTACTTATTATTAAACTCATTGCGATATAATACAAAAATATTATAAAGAGCAAAGAGCCATCTATGAAATACATACTTATTTTTCTTCTTCCAGCTGTCATATATGCCCAAAGCTTTATGATTTCACAAATACCACTTCCAAAGACATACATTGAAAATCTTGACCCCTATAAATGTGATGACATCTGTTTGCAGGACTTTTTAGACCATGGAATGGTTTTTTCTTTCCTTGCTCATGCCGATAGAAAACTTGAGAACAAAGAGCTTGATGACATCCGTAAAATGAATGTTTCTATTTTTAATCTTGGTACATTTAACAGTCGCGGCGGGCTGAACATTGCAATGCTGCTGCCATATAATAAAATAGGTAAGTATGCAGCATCCACCACAAATGCCGTTTTTGCATACCTTATGACAAAAAGCAACTCCTTTGAGCTTAAAAGCTACAAAATAGAGAGTGAAGATATGGCTGATATACAAGCTGCATTTCAAAAAATAGAAGCAGATGGATTTGACTATGTCATCGCACCGTTTACCAAAGAGGGAGTTGAGAATGTCATTTTACTCGACCCTAATCTGAACATTTACTTTCCAACCATCAACAAAAATGACGTAAACTCCACTTCACCTTACCTCTACTTTGGTGGTATCAACTACAAAAAACAGAGTAAACTCTTGCTCAAAGAGGCTGTCTCTCCACTTGTCATTTTTTCTGACCGTTCACAAACAGGAAGAGAACTTGCGAAGTACCAAAAAGAGGAGTTTTTACACCCGACTATTGATGTGAATGAGACTATGACCTATGAAGATGAAGTAAGTGTATATGATATGCCTCAAAATACAAATGAACTTCTTATTCCAGATGATGAGAACCTTGATGAAAATCTTAGCGAAGAGAAGCGTGTCATAAACTTTACCATCTCTAGACGTACAACCAACCTTGAGAAGTACCTCAAAGATAATGAAGATATAGCAAATGCATCATTTTTCATCAACACCCCTGTCATTAAAACTGGAATGATTATGTCACAACTGACACTCTATGATACAAATGTGACAAATATTCTCTCTACTCAAATCAACTACGACCCGCTCATTCTCTCTATGACACAGTATGTTGATAGGGAGAAGATGATAATCGCCAACTCTATTACAGAAGAGAACAATGTTCTTATAGAAGCAAACTCACTCCTGCATGATGACATCGTCTATGACTGGATCAACTACTCCACGACCATAGGTATTGACTACTTTTACAAGCTTATAACGGCAGAAGAGAGAGAATATAAAACTCCTATGGAAGATAATCAGATTGTCTATGACACGGAACTTATACGACCGGGATTGTCGCGATTTTTTAGCTATTAGGCTCTTTTTAGAAGCAAGATGAGAAACATAAGACTCATACCTGCTTCACTAAAGAGCATAGCACTCTCAAAACCGTAATATCTCCAAATGTAACCTATGCAAAGTGCTCCAAGTGCACTAAAAACGGCAACACCACCATAGAATATCCCATATACAAAGCCTTTAGAGATTGCATACTCCGAAATGTAACTACGCACTGCGTTTAGACTAAAGATAGTAAAGAGTCCAAGCAGTGTAAACGCAGCCCACAGATTTACCTCCATCATAGAGACAGATAAAATGCCAAAGACAAATGCAAGCTGCAGCGTGCGTATAACACCCATCTTGTCACTCAAATATCCGCTGTAGTAGCTCGTCACAGACTGAATAGCCGTCAAAAGCATCACAAACAGAGGAATAATGCTTAGAGTATAACCCTCTGTTTTTGCTTTTAAAATAAAGAACTGATCACTCATAATGAAGAACAAAAAGAAGAAGTAGATGCCCAGAACAACAAAGAGTCCATAATCTTTTTTGTTGAGCACGTTTTTTACTTTTTTCTCCTGTTTTGGAACATCCTGAACAAAGAACATCACAATAAATACAGAGATAAATCCGGGAATGACAGTCAGTTCAAATATCATCCGAATGGAATGTTCATCCTTTGGAATGTATAAAAATATAAGAAAAATGAGAAAAGCTCCGCTAAGCTCTCCGGCAATGTCCATCATCTTATGAAATCCAAATGTCCTTCCATGCTCTTTGTTTTGTACATAGTGACTGATGAGCACATCTTTTGAGGCACTACGAATCGCTTTTCCCATCCGTTCCACACCACGCAACAGCGCTACGCTGACAAATGAGGTAGAAAATGCCAAGAGTGGTTTGGAGATGGCTGAGAGCAGGTAGCCGCTTACCATAAATGGTTTGACTATCTGGTACTTGTCACTCAAATAACCAAACAGTATGCGAAATGCGTAAGAGATAAAAGTAGAAACAGCGATAATAATGCCAAGCTTGTCCACCCCCTCATGGAGTACATAAACAACAAATACAGGAAGAAGCGTTGTAATCATATTTGAGGACATATCGGTAAAAAAACTGACCCAACCCAAATAGATGACATTTTTATTGATATTTTTCACAATAGCTACTCGTCAAAAAGAGATAAGATCATATCCTTCGTCTCTTTAGTCATCTTCTGTATCTTTGCATTAAAATCAATGTGCACCAAAAGTATCTCTAATGCAAATATCTTTTCGCCTTCTCTAAAGATGGTCTGTTTTAGAGTAAATGAAGCTGCTTTCATCTCTATGAGCTGCGTTTGAATATCTAACACATCTCCAAGTTTCGCACTCTTAAAAAAATCAGCATTGATCTTACGAGCCACAAAATGCCCACTCTCTAAAACGGGGCTCATACTGCGTTTAAAAAAGGCCTCTGAGCGTGCCCTTTCGCAAAAATTGAGGTAGTTTGAGTGGTAAACTACACCGCCTACATCGGTATCTTCGTAATAGACTCGTATCTGCATTTATGCGCTCCACTGCGTTTAGATTTTAAAATAATTTTACAAATTATTAC
>JALUZQ010000081.1 GCA_027011725.1 Sulfurimonas sp.
TGTAACTGGAAATGTTCTTCGTGACTACTTAACTGATATGTACCCAATTTTAGAGCTTGGAACATCTGCTAAAATGCTTTCTATCGTTCCATTATTAGCAGGTGGTGGTCTTTTTGAAACTGGTGCAGGTGGTTCAGCTCCTAAACACGTTGATCAATTTTTAGAGTGTGGTCACTTACGTTGGGATTCACTTGGTGAGTTCTTGGCACTTGCTGAATCACTCAGAATGATTTACCAAAAAAGCGAAGACAGTAAAATCGGTGCATTAACTGAAGCACTTGACAAAGCAAATGAGGGTTACCTTGATAACGATAAAGCTCCTTCAAGAAAATGTGGTGAGCATGACAATAAAGCATCTCATTACTGGGTAGCGCGTTACTGGGCAGAGGCACTTAGTACACAAACTGCAGACACTGCACTTGCTGAGAAATTCACTCCAGTTGCAGAAGCACTTGTAAAAAATGAAGAAGCTATTCTTTCAGAATTGCTAGCAATGGAAGGAAAAGCTCAAGATATTGGTGGTTATTATCGCCCTGATGATGCAAAAGCAGAGGCTGCTATGCGTCCATCAGCAACACTTAATGCGATTATTGATGCTATATAATTATTAAAGCAGTTCACTGCGTGTTTTTTCACGCAGTGTTCACTTTTTATATAAAGCTTGGAAAAGCTTTATATAAAAGGTGAAGTATTCTTCACCTTAATTATGACATCTCAGTATACTTAAGTGTTATGTGTTCGCACATATTGTTTAAGTGTATCTTATGCAGGTGTCATAGTATTTAATATGAAGGAGTGTGTATGAGTCAAGGAAAAAGAGTGGGGATAGTGGGTGCCGGAAATGTTGGTGCAACTGTGGCGTATTCTCTAGCAATGCTTGGTGCGTGTCATGAGATTATTCTTCGTGATAATAAAATAGATGTAGCAAAGGGGAAGGCGCTTGATATGTCTCAGGCAGCTTCAGCGGTTAGAAGTCATACTGTAGTGTCTGTCGCAGAAGAGATGTCAGATTTGGTTGATTGTGATGTGGTGGTGGTTACTGCTGGTAGTCCTAGACTTCCAGGGATGAGCCGTGATGACTTACTTATGATAAATGCTAAAATTACAAAAGAAGTTATTCAAGGAATTGCAAAATATTCTCCAAACGCTATAGTAATAATGGTTTCAAATCCACTGGATGCTATGACTTATGTTGCACTAAAAGAGAGTGGATTTGATAGAAGTCGTGTTATAGGGATGGCCGGTATTTTAGATAGCTCTCGTATGGCGGCGTTCATTCAAGAAAAATTAGGATATGGTGGTGGTCAAATCCGTGCCTCAGTTATGGGTGGACATGGGGATGACATGGTTCCTTTACCTCGCTACTCTACAGTTGCTGGTGTACCTTTATCAGATGTTCTCACTCAAGATGAGATCGATGAAATTGTTGATCGTACTCGTCATGGTGGTGCTGAAATAGTAGGTTACCTTAAAACTGGTTCTGCATACTATGCTCCGGCAAAATCAACTGCGATTATGGTAGATGCAATCTTAAAAGATACAAAGCAGATCCATCCTTGTGCTGTTTGTCTTGATGGAGAATATGGATATAGCGATGTGGTTTCTGGTGTGCCGGTAATGCTTGGTGCAAAAGGTGCTGAAAAAATTATTGAAGTAACTTTGGATGAGAAAGAAAAAGCGATGTTTGCGCAATCGTGTGCATCGGTTCAAAGTTTGATAGACACACTTAATACAAATAAATTTTTTGAAGGAAAATAATCTATGAAAACTCGTATAGAAAAAGACACAATGGGAGAGATTGAAGTTCCAATTGATGCGTATTGGGCTGCACAAACTCAAAGAAGTATTCAAAACTTTAAAATCGGTGAAGAGAAGATGCCGTATGAGATTACGCGTGCATTTTCTTACTTGAAAAAAGCTGTTGCTCTTGTAAACAAAGACCTTGGCAAGCTTGATGGCAAAAAAGCGGACGCTATTGCACAAGCTGCTGATGATATGCTTGCAGGAAAACTTGATGGAAACTATCCACTTGTTGTTTGGCAGACAGGTTCAGGTACACAATCGAATATGAACAACAACGAAGTACTTGCAAACCGCGCAACTGAGATTTTAGGTGGAGATTTTAGAAAAGAGAAGCTCGTGCACCCAAATGATGATGTAAACAAATCACAATCTTCAAATGACACTTACCCTACAGCACTTCATGTTGCTGCTGTGATTGCTGTTGAAGAGCAACTTCTTCCTGCTATTGCAAAATTAAAAGCAACACTGCAGGCAAAAAGTGAAGAGTTTAACCATATTGTGAAAATAGGCCGTACTCACCTGCAAGATGCTACACCACTCACACTCGGTCAAGAGATTAGTGGTTGGGTGGAGATGCTTAGTAAATCTGAAAAGATGGCAAAAGACTCCCTTGAAGCGGTGCGTGAACTTGCACTTGGTGGAACTGCTGTTGGAACAGGGCTCAATGCACACCCAGAACTTGGTGAAAGAGTTGCAAAAAAACTCTCAGAACTTACAGGGCATGATTTTATTACTGCTCCAAATAAGTTCCATGCCTTAACATCTCATGATGCTCTCGTGTTTGCACATGGTGCACTTAAAGCGCTTGCAGCAGATATGATGAAAATCGCAAATGATGTACGATGGTTAGCATCAGGTCCAAGATGTGGAATAGGGGAGATCGAAATTCCTGCAAATGAGCCTGGTTCATCAATCATGCCTGGTAAAGTTAACCCTACACAGAGTGAAGCGGTAACTATGGTTGCTTGTCAGGTTATGGGAAATGATACTACTATAGGTATTGCAGCTTCTCAAGGAAACTTCGAGTTGAATGTATTTAAACCTGTAATTGCATATAATTTCTTGCAGTCTGTAAGACTTTTAAGTGATTCTATTGTTTCATTTAATGATAATGCAGCTGTTGGAATCAAGCCGGTTGAAGAAAAAATTGACCATTTTTTACATAACTCACTTATGCTTGTAACAGCATTAAATCCTTATATTGGATATGAAAATGCTGCAAAAATTGCAAAAACGGCACATGCAAATAACTCAACATTGAAAGAGACGGCTATTGAGCTTGGTCTTTTAACTGCTGAGCAGTTTGATGAATATGTTAAACCAGAAGAGATGATTGCGCCAAAAGCGTAGTCACAACCCAACTTAAAACAAGGAGAATAGATGAATATACATGAATATCAAGCAAAACAGGTTTTTGCTGAGTATGGTGTACCAACA
>JALUZQ010000082.1 GCA_027011725.1 Sulfurimonas sp.
ACTATACACTCAATGAACTCACACCAATGGGGTATGGTTTTGGTGCGTATGAGCATAAAAAAGAGGGTATGGTGGACTTTGATACGATGCGTCTGAAGATGCTGCGTGGAGAGACGCTTAAAAATCCAAAAATACGCAAACAGTTACTAGGAAAATAGCACTATGGACAGTATAAATTTACTTACTATTATCAGTATCGCTTTTTTAGGCTCTTTTGGACACTGCATTGGCATGTGTGGAGGTATCGTTCTTGCATACTCTACCATTAAAATAGAACCTGCAAGCTCAAAGGTCTCAAAGACAGTTGCACATTTGCTTTATAATTTTGGGCGTGTCTTTACTTATACTATTTTAGGTGCGATGTTTGGTGCACTTGGTGGGGTGGTCGTCTTTTCCAACACTGCAAACGCAGCGCTGCTTATCATCGCCGGAGTGGCGATGATACTTGCTGGTCTCTCACTTATGGGGAAGATAAAGTTTCTAACTATTATCGAGCACTCCATATCTTCATCGAATTTTTATAAGAGATCATTTCAAAAGATCTTGCACTCAAAATCAAATGTCAGTTTTTTTATTTTAGGGATGTTAAACGGACTTTTGCCATGTGGATTTGTTTACTTTTTTGCCATTACTGCCGCAAGTACGGCCAGTCCATTTTATGGAGCACTTGTGATGTTTATATTTGGAGTGAGTACCATTCCTGCAATGTTCTCGCTTGGTTTTCTCTCATCTTTGGCATCGGCTGCAAACTTTAGAAATATGATGATGAGCCTCTCGTCGGTTGCGGTCATTTTGTATGGAACTTTTACGATCTATAACGGTTATACATATCTCTCAAACCCGCATAAAACGCTAAGAGACTGTTGCGAAGTACAACTTAAAGAGAAGTAAACGCAGCGCTGCGTTTACTTGAATTGTCCTGCGAGTCTTTTGTAAACATCAGAGTTCTCAAGCAGTTCGCTGTGTGTTCCTGATGCTACGATTTTTCCTTTTTGTAAGACCAAAATCTTGTCTGCGTGTTCTATAGTTGAGAGTCTGTGTGCTATGGTGATGGTGATTTTATCTTTTGTGTACTCATCGAGGGCTTTTTGTATGCGTTTTTCACTCTCATTATCAAGAGCCGAAGTTGCTTCATCAAAAAGCAGTAAAGAGGCATGTTTGTAGATGGCTCTAGCGATGGCTATACGTTGTCTTTGCCCTCCTGAGAGGTTCGCACCCGCTTCACTCATCATGGTGTGTATGCCCTCATCAAGCTCTTGGACAAAGTCATACGCATCTGCGAGTTTAAGTGCTTCGACTACTTTTTCCTCATCTATTTCTTCTTCACCGTAGGCTACATTTGCTGCCAAAGAGTCTTGAAAAATGTAGATACGTTGTGTCACAAGTGCAATGTGATGTTTGAGTGAGGCTTGTGTGTACTCTTTTATGTTTGTACCGTTTATAAGTACTGCCCCATTGTCAGGGTCGTAAAAACGCAGCAACATATTCATAAAAGTAGATTTTCCACCACCACTGTCACCTACAAGTGCAATGTTTTGTCCAGAAGATATGTGCAGGTTGATGCCATCGAGCAGGTTTGTGTTTTCATATTTTAAAACGACATCTTTGTACTCTATCTCTTTGATGTCCTCTTTAAGCTCTTTTGTCCCATCTATAACTCTGTTTGGTGTGTCGATAATCTCAAAAACACGCTCACTCGCAGCAAGTGCATCTTGGATTTTAGAGTAGATACCGCCTATTTTACGAATAGGCTCAAAGACAAGTCCCACAGCTGTTAAAAACGCAGTGAACTCTCCGACTGTCATTTCTCCATCAAAGACCTGTTTCCCGCCGACATAGACAACCGCAGCAAGTCCTGAGACGGCGATAATCTCCATCATTGGTGATACAAGTGCACCGACATAGATAGCTTTCATATTTATTTTGAAAAACTTCCAGTTCTCAACGCTAAAGCGTTTGATTTCGAACTCTTCTGTATTGTTTGCTTTGATAATTTCACTGTTGTTAAAAACCTCTGTCAGACGTGACACAAGGTCGGCATTTTTCCTTTGTGATCGGTGAGAATATTTTTTGAGTTTTTTAGCAATGAGCATAAGTGGGTAAATAATCAGAGGTACGACAACAAGTGTATAAAAAGAGAGCAGAGGATTAAGATAGATAATGTAACCTATGAGTGTGATGACGGTGATGATATCACGGAACATATCAGGCAGCATATTTGATACAAAGTACTGAATACGACCAATGTCATTTGTGATACGAGAGATAAGCTCTCCGCTTCTGTTGACATATAAAAATGCCATATCGAGCGTTATCATTTTATGGAGTAGAATCTCGCGAAAACGGGTGACTATACTCTGCCCGATATACTCCATAAAAACAGTTTGAATGTACTTTCCAATGGCTTTTGTAACATAGATGGCAATAAGTCCAAGTGGAATGATGTAGAGCATAGACTCTTTTTTTTGTATGAACATCTCATCCATCATCGGTTTCATGATCTGCGCTGTTGCTGCTGTTGAGATGACAATAAGTAAGCCACCGAATATGACAAGCATGTAGTAGAGCTTATACTCTTTTATGTAGGGCCAAAAACGTTTAATGATATTTTTCAATGTCTCTCCAAAAAATCTAATATTTGGATGACATTCTACACTATATTTGTAAAGGGCAGTTCTAAAAGCCCTAGTAACTCTCAGCTTTGCATAGGAGTTTACAATCAAGGCACTCTTTTGAAGCCCTAGCCATAGCTAAGGAGAAAAAGAGTAACGCAGAGTGTATGCTCCTATGCAAAGCCCGAAGGGAGGGATAAAAAAAGCGAACTTGCATAAAACTTTTTCGCACCGTAGCTGCGGCTACGCTTTAAAAAAGATTTTACACAATTTCATCTTTTTTTCTTCCCTCTGAGAATTGCTAGGGTTTTTAGAAATACCCTTATAGAAGCGATTTGGAGATGAAGAGTCCGTTTGTAAGGTTGGTAATAGTACCGTTGGTCTCTACTTGCAGAATTGTCATGTAGAGATTACTCTCTTTATCGGCTGCGTTTAGGGCGCGACTGAGTGCATTTGTGAGAGAAGTCGGGTCACTGAAAAGTGTTTTGAGTGTTTGTGAATCTGGAAAAAACCTGTTTGGTGAAGAGGCTAAAATGTAGTTTTTGCTCAATGGTACTTTGATGGCAAATCCAGGAATAGAGTTGTTCACCTCAAAAAGTGTTGCCCCCTCAGCACTCATGTTAAAGT
>JALUZQ010000083.1 GCA_027011725.1 Sulfurimonas sp.
AAACATAATAGGCACTGCTCCTTTTAAAATACCGGTTTCTCTCCACTCACCGGGTGTACGTACATCTACAATGGGAATATGTTTATTTAAAAACTCTTTTGTAAGGTACTGGTTACTCAGCTGTGCAAAGAGCGATGCACTCAGCAGTAGTAGGGCAAAGATTATTTTTTTCACTTGTTTCTCCATATTTCGTCTTTTAAAGTGTATAATTATAGCAACAAATAAATAATAGGTGATTTATGGCAGCATCAAAAAAAGTTATTGAAAATTCTAACAGACTAAGGTACATAAGAGCTTTGCAGCGTTTTCAAAAGAGCATACTTTCGTATCTTTCAAATAGTGAAGAAGTGACAAAAGAGAAGTATGATAAAAAGATAGACAATGCACTGAAGCTCTTAAAGAGAGTAGAACCAAGCCAGCTTTATAAAGGTGAACTGCAAGATTTGGAAAACTATGTAAAAAAGATGATAGATTTTAAAGAGTCTGAATTAAGTGGCGATGAGATAAAAGCTGATCTGCTTTACAGTGCAAACCAGCTAGAGAAGAGTAAAAACTCCAAAAAGTACAAAAAAGATAAACACTCCCGATCTAAATTTGAAGATTGGGAGTAGCAGACCTTTTACTTCTTTTTACTCTTCATTCGCCTCTGCAAGCATTTGATCGAGGAGTATGAAAAGTTCATCTGACGCTGCTTCCATATTTTCAAAGCTTTGAAGGATCTCATTTTGATGTTGGAGTGTGTTCTCTTCGGGGTCTGAAGCATCAAGGTATTTAAGATTGTCATTTGCATTTACATGTACCACATTGTGAGGGGTTGCAATTTTTGCATAACTGAGTGTGTTAGCAAATCTCTCTTTTCCTTCGCTGTCATACCATTTTCCAAGATTACATGAGTGTGAATCAATTGCTTTGAGTACCTTTTTAAGTGTGATGAGTGAGTTGTATGCACGTGATTTGTAAAGAATATGGTCGATTTTTGCAAGTACCACAAAGATACTGTTTTCCATATGGTATGATTTTTTGACGATATTTGTAGAACTGTCACTGAGTTCAATGAGTGTTCCCTCGAACTCTTCTATTTTTTGAGTAGAGCCGTCTACTGTCACTTTCATACTCTCTGAACTCTCTTGGATCTCACTCATTCCTTGTTGGAGAGACTTAATAGAGAGTGATATCTCATTTGTCGCTTTATGTGTTCGCTCTGCCAGTTTTCTTACTTCATCGGCAACCACGGCAAAACCGCGTCCATGCTCACCTGCACGTGCCGCTTCTATGGCTGCGTTGAGTGCAAGGAGATTTGTCTGCTCTGCAATGTCTGTAATGAGGTTGATGATGGAAGTGATCTCCCCTGCTTGTGATGCAAGCTCTTCGATGCTGTTGTTGTTTGCATTGACCTGCTCGTTAAGCATATGAAGTTCTTCTACAACAGTGTTGATATTACTACGTGATTCATTTGCTAGATCTGCAGCCGTTCTAGTGTCATCTGTAACCTCTTTTATACTTCCAATATTGGCTTTTAAATCACCTTGAATAACGGTAAGAGACTCTGAAACATTCACACTCTTTACACTGAGTTTTGCATTGAAGGAGTCTCTGAGTGCTTTTTTGTGTTCTTGTTTCATGATCTCAACAGCTGCTTTAATATTTTTAATCGCAGTACTGTATTCACCCACTAGGTCGGTACAAGCAATACTTTGTGAAAAATCTCCGCGAGATGCTTTTGAGATAGTCGTGTTTATTCCTTTGATCATCATCTCTACATGGGAAATGAGTAGTTGTAGTGATGCTCCCATCTCTCCAAGCTCGGTACTCTTGTCTGTGTTGAGTCCTTCTTTATGGGAAAAGTCACCATTAGCAGCTCTATCCATCAGCTCTTTAAACTTTTCTATACTTTGTGTGATAGAGCGGCTTATTTTCGTTGTAAAGAAGAGAAGAAGTATAATGATGGCTATACTTGAAAAAAGAACAAAGAGTTTATAGAATTTGATGTTCGCATTCATCGTCTCAATACTTCTTTTAAACTCCTCTTTTTTCTTCCCTACAAATGTTTTAAAGTATTTTCTTGACTCGACTGCCAAAGGAGAGAGCGTTGTTTTGTACTGTTGATAGATTGCTGTAGTATTATTGTTGATATCATCAGTAGAGAGTGACTTTATGTATGTATAAGCCGTATTGATGAACTTAAGTGTTGATTGTTTTGCTTGTTCAAGGAGTACTTTGTCCTCTTCTTGTGTTAAGATCTTTTCAAGTTTTTGAAAATCTGCGCTGATTGCATTGATGTTTTCGCGTAATTCTCGTATATCCTTCTCTTTATTTCCTCCAAGCATCACATCTCTGTCATTACGACTGATGTAGTTCATCCTCTTTTCGATGTCGTATATGGTCAGGGTAGTCTCTATTTCATTGTCTTTGAGTTTTGTAAACTCATTTTGCATACTACTGAGTGCATAGTATGTAAAACCCGCTGCACCGATTAGTACGACAAGTGTCACAATTGTAAGCAGTGACATTTTCTTTTTGATACTTAAATGCTCAAACATCTTCTCGATCCTTTTTTATGTTGTAAGTGGAAATATTTTAACATAGAACGCTTCATCAAATATAAAAAATTCAAATAATGTATGTAAAATGTTATAAAAATGTAACAATTCGAATTGCTTCGGCTTTTATGGATAGTTGTGGTACAATTTGAGAAAATTACATATAATAATAACTCACAAGGCTTCGTATGACACTTGCAGAACAAGAGATTAAAAAATTTGAAAACCATAACTGTGCAGAGAATGCTGTTTTTTATCAGGCGATGGAGGAGGTTATCTACTCTATCGCACCACTTTTGGAATCTGATCCGAAATACACACAGCATGCAGTATTAGAGAGACTCGTTGTACCTGACAGGGTAATAAAGTTTAAAGTAACTTGGCTTGATGATCAAAATAATATTCAGGTAAATACAGGCTATAGAGTACAGTTCAACAATGCGCTTGGCCCATACAAAGGAGGGCTGCGTTTTCACCCTTCTGTTACTGAAGGTGTTCTCAAATTCTTAGGGTTTGAGCAGATCTTAAAAAATTCGCTGACAGGGTTGCCTATTGGTGGGGCAAAAGGTGGAAGTGATTTTGACCCAAAGGGTAAAAGTGATTTCGAGATCATGAAATTTTGTTCGGCATTTATGACGGAGTTACATAAATATATAGGACCGAGAATTGATGTACCTG
>JALUZQ010000084.1 GCA_027011725.1 Sulfurimonas sp.
GAGATTTTGATGGTGATAGCTTTTATAAGGCTTACACTGCGTTTATACGTAATCCATTTGTCCTTTTTGTTTTAAAATATATCGATATACTCTCTAATCATGGGATCTTAAAAAGTGTAGAGGCACATTTGGGGAAAAAGGATGACTGTAATCAATTTACAGGCTTTCGTGAGTTCATTACAAAGCGTCTGCGTGACAGGTTTGCGTGCGATTATTTCATAGAGGGGCATTTTCATCAAAATGTCTCTTTTGACGTTGATGGTTTTAAATATATAAATTTGGCAGCTTTTGCATGCAATCAAAGATATTTTATTATAAAATACTCAAATAGCAATACTGTTTTAGAAGAACAGAAATTCTCTAAGGGAAAATAGTTATGGATGATAAATCACTAAAAGTCGGTTCCAATGAGATGGAACTTGTTGATTTTCGTATATTTAAACAAGAAGATGGTTCTGTATACGAAGGTATTTACGGCGTAAATGTCTCAAAGGTTCGTGAGATCATTAAGATTCCTCACTTGACAGAGCTCCCGGGAACACCGGACTTTATAGAGGGGATATTTGACCTCCGTGAAGTTGTGATTCCAGTTGTGAATCTTGCAAAATGGATGGGTGTTGTTGAACCGGACAATGTAAGGGAGAGTTCTCGAGTCATTATTACAGAGTTCAACAATGTGCTTATCGGCTTTGTCGTGCACGAAGCAAAACGTATCCGTCGCATTAGTTGGGGAGACATTGAGCCGGCTTCATTTATGAACAGCTCTTCTGGTATGGACAGCAGTAAAATCACCGGTGTAACAAAAATAGAAAATGACAATGTCCTGCTTATCCTTGACTTAGAGAGCGTAGTGCAGGAGCTGGGTCTGTATGAACCGGAAACTGATACCGAACCAGATAAAATAGAGACCTTCTCAGGTTTGGCAATGGTACTTGATGACAGTACAACTGCGAGAAAAATTGTCAAAGATGCTCTGCAAAAAATGGGCTTTCATGTCATCGAGGCGATGGATGGAGAAGAGGGACTCGCGAAGCTTGATGACCTTTATGAAACATATGGCGATGAGCTTGTAGATAAGCTCAAAATCATCATTTCAGATGTAGAGATGCCAAAAATGGATGGTTTTCACTTTGCTGCAAAAGTAAAAGATGATGAGAGACTCAAAAATCTTCCTATTGTCTTTAACTCGTCTATCAGTGATCACTTCAGTGAGAGCAGAGGTGAAGAGGCTGGCGGAGAAGCGTACTTGGTTAAGTTCCAGGCAAGCTCATTTTATGATGAAGTATCTCGTGTTGTCAAAGCACATATGAAGAAATAGGAGTATAAATATGGATGAATTTCAAGAAATATTACAAGATTTTTTAGTTGAATCATTTGAACTTGTAGAAAAACTCGATGAAGATTTGGTCGAACTCGAATCAAATCCGGAAGATTTAGAATTACTCAATGGAATCTTTCGTGTCGCACATACGGTCAAGGGTGCTTCATCGTTTTTAAACTTCGATGTGCTTACGCATTTAACACACCATATGGAAGATATTCTCAACAAAGCCCGTCATGGTGATTTAGTGATTACTCCTGATGTAATGGATGTCATTTTAGAGTCCATCGACCTTATGAAAGCACTTTTAGAGAAAATTCGTGACACAAGCAGTGATGAGGGCATAGATGTCTCAGCATGTGTTGCAAGACTCGATAAAATCAGTAATGGAGAGTCTCCTGCTGTAGTCGAAGATACTCCTGCGCAAGAGGCAGAGCCTGAGCCAGAGCCAGAACCGCAAGAAGAGGAAGAAGAACTCGACTATGACAATATGGACCCAGAGGAGATCGAAGCCGAGATAGAACGTCTCTTGGCACAGCGCCAAGCTGAAGACAAGGCAAAACGAGAAGCAAAACTCGCTGCGGGTGAAGAAGTGCCGAGTATGCCTCAACCTGAATCTGAAGAAGAAGAGAAGGCAGAGAAGAAAGAGGAAGAGAAGGCAGAAGCTAAAAAAGCCCCAGCTCCTACACCTGCAAAAAAAGAAGAAAAACCTGCACAAGAAGCTCCAAAAGCAGCAGCTCCTACAAAGCGCGCTCCGGCAACTGTTGAGCAGACGATCCGTGTCGATGTCAAACGACTTGACCACCTTATGAATCTCATTGGTGAGCTTGTTTTGGCAAAAAACAGACTGATGAAAATCAATGAAGATGTAGAAGAGCGTTATGAGGGAGAGGAGTTCTTAGAAGAGCTGAACCAAGTTGTCTCTATTGTCTCTCTTGTAACGACAGATCTGCAAATTGCGGTTATGAAGACACGTATGCTTCCTATTGGAAAGGTCTTTAACAAGTTCCCGAGAATGATTCGTGACCTTTCACGTGAGCTGAACAAAAAAATCGAGCTTGTGCTTGCGGGTGAAGATACAGAGCTTGACAAGTCCATCGTTGAAGAGATTGGAGATCCACTTGTGCATATCATCCGTAACTCATGTGACCATGGTATTGAGAACCCTGAAGAACGTTTGGCTAAAGGGAAACCTGAAGAGGGGACAATTAGTCTAAAAGCGTACAATGAAGGAAACCAAATCGTCATTCAAATAGATGACGATGGAAAAGGGCTTGATCCTGAGATGCTCAAACAAAAAGCATATGAAAAAGGTCTTATCACTGAAAAAGAGGTAGAGACAATGAGTGATAAAGAGGCCTTTACACTTATATTCAGACCTGGTTTTTCAACTGCAGCTTCAGTTACAAGTGTCTCCGGTCGTGGGGTTGGAATGGACGTTGTAAAAACAAACATCGAAAAACTCAACGGTATCATAGACATCGATTCTGAAATTAATGTAGGAACGTCTATTAAGTTAAAGATTCCTTTGACTCTTGCTATTATTCAGGCACTTTTAGTTGGTGTACAAGAGGAGCATTATGCAATTCCACTCGCTTCAGTTCTTGAAACTGTACGTATTTCAAAAGATGAAATTTATACAGTTGAGGGCAAAAGTGTTATGAGACTACGTGATGATGTCCTCTCTTTAGTACATATCGGAGACATCTTTGAAGTTGAACGTATTTTAGATGCAAGTGAACATGCCTATGTCGTTGTACTTGGACTTGGTACAAGTAAACTTGGCCTTATTGTCGATACGCTTGTCGGACAAGAAGAGATTGTTATTAAATCACTTGGTGATTATCTCAAAGGTATTGAAGGTATTGCAGGAGCTACCATTCGTGGTGATGGTGGTGTAACACTCATCGTTGATGTTGTCGCTCTTATGAATATGGCAAAAGATGTAAAAGCTTCTGCTCTAACAGCCGGTGAAGAGGGTGGTGCTGCCATTAATGAAAAAACAAAACCGAGTGATTATACGGTGATGATCGTCGATGATTCCAAAACAGATAGAACAATCATGAGAAAGGCACTTGAACCAATGGGTGTAACGCTTGTTGAAGCAGGTGATGGACAGGAGGCACTTAATATTCTCAAGTCTGGAGATTATAACTTCGATGCAATGCTTATAGACATTGAGATGCCAAGAATGGATGGATATACACTTGCAACAGAGATCAAAAAATATAACAGATATAAAAATCTACCTCTTATCGCGGTGACATCAAGAACAAGTAAATCAGACAGAATGCGCGGCGTTGAGTCTGGAATGGTTGAGTATATTACAAAACCGTATTCAGCAGACTACTTGGCAAGTGTTGTGCAAAGAAATGTGAATTTTAAAGCGGAGTTTTTATAATGAGTGAGAAATTAAAACAGATTATTGACAAACAAAGTGAACAAAAAGATAGTGTAGTTGAGCAACTCGATGATGTTGTCCAACTTGTCGGCTTTATGATAGGTGATGAAGAGTACGCTGTGCCTATTCTTGCAATTCAAGAGATCATAAAACCCTTTGCATGGACACGTGTACCGCAGGTGCCAAACTATGTTCTTGGGGTATTCAATCTTCGTGGTGCTGTTATTCCGCTTATTGACCTGCGTTTAAAATTTGGTCTGCAAAGTAAAAAGCAGGGAGATGATACGCGCTTTATCGTCATGCGTCATGGCAACGATGTGGCAGGCTTTGTCATCGACAGACTTACTATGGCCATACGTATAAAAAAAGAGAACATCGGGCCTGCACCTGATACTGTGAGCGGAGATGATACTATTATTGAGGGTGTTGGAAAACAAGAAGATAAGATCATTACGATACTCAAAGTAAATAAACTGCTTGAGAGAACTTTCTAGCACTATTTATGAAAAAATCGTTCAATATAGAAGCAGAAAAATCGGCACTTTTGCTTCGCTTTAGTGGAGAGATAAATCTCCACGACATCTCGCGCTATGAAAAAAAACTCTCAGCTTTTGACTCTTCTGCATTTACCCACTTGAGCATAGATCTTAGTGATGTTCCTTATTTGGATACTGCTGCTGCTATTTTTCTCTACAATATTAAACACTCTTTTTCTCATGCGACTATTACACAAATATGTGAAAATGACAATATTTTGGCTACGCTGCATCTTGTGGAAGAAAATATGCGCTCTTATAGACCGCATCAAGATGAAAACAGGATTAGCTTTAGTGAAAGAGTGGGAAAGATATTTTATGAGTACTACTCAGGATTTATTGCGTTTATTGAATTTTTTGGACGACTCTTTACTTCAAATCTTCGTCTTTTTACCTCTTGGCGTTACATTCGTTTTAAAGAGATTGCGTTTGAAATAAACGAGAGTGCCATCAAAGCACTCGGAATTGTGGCACTTACGAGTTTTCTTATTGGACTTGTCATCGCCTACCAGTCTGCCTATCAGTTAAAGTTGTACGGGGCAAATATTTACATCGTTGATATGCTGGGTATCTCTATATTTAGGGAGTTGGCTCCTGTCATCACGGCCATTGTCATAGCAGGTCGAAGCGGTTCTGCTTTTACTGCGCAAATAGGTTCTATGAAGATAACACAAGAACTCGATGCTATGCGGACAATGGGGTTTGAACCCTTTGCCTTTTTGGTACTGCCTCGCATTATAGCGCTTATGATTACTATGCCTATTTTAATATTTGTCGCAGATATCATGGCTATTTTTGGTGGTATGATCGTGGCAAATGTTGACCTCTCCATCTCTCCTGAGCTTTTCATTGACAGGCTCTCGCGTGTTGTTGCGGCAAAGCACTTTTTCGTAGGTATATTCAAAGGCCCTTTCTTCGCCTTTTTGATTGCAACCATTGGAATCTACAGAGGGTTTGCAGTCAAAGATGATACGCAAAGCATAGGTTTTAACACGACCAAGAGTGTTGTTGAAGCGATTTTTGCCGTTATTGTGTGCGATGCTCTCTTTTCCATTGCGTTTACAAACTTAGGAATATAAGATGGCAATGATAAAAGTCCGTGATGTGGTCACTGCGTTTGGAAATAGAATTATTCATGACAAACTTAATCTTACAGTCAAAAAAGGGGAGATATACGGCTTGCTTGGACCAAGTGGGTGTGGAAAAACAACACTGCTTCGAGAGATGGTGATGCTCCAACCCTTTCAATCAGGCTCTATTGAAGTGCTTGGCAAAAAAGTTGAGTCTTTGCGTGAGAGAGAAGCGCAGTGGTTACGCCGTCACTGGGGTGTTCTTTTTCAGTTTGGAGCACTTTTTTCCTCTTTAACCATCGCTGAGAACATAGCGCTGCCTCTGCAGGAATACGCACAACTCTCTCCTGCAATGATAGAGGAGATCGTTGCGTTTAAGCTCAGTATTGTTGGACTCAAGCAAAGCGATGCCTCTCTTTACCCCTCTGAAATAAGTGGGGGTATGAAGAAAAAAGCGGGACTTGCACGTGCTTTGGCGATGGATCCGACACTTTTGTTTTTGGATGAGCCTACAAGCGGACTTGACCCTATCTCTGCAAGAGAGTTTGATGCACTCATTTTAAAACTGCGTGATATGCTGGGGCTGACGGTGGTTATGGTCACACATGATTTAAGCTCCATATATGATACTTTGGATAGAGTTGCTATAATAGACGAGAAGAAAATAGTCTATGAAGGAAGCTTGGATGACATTGCTTCTGTGCAGAGTGAGTTTGTACAAACATTTTTTAAAGAGAGATTATGAACAATAAGGTAAATTATAAGCTGATAGGATTATCTGTACTCTTTGGCTTCTTTATGATATTTGGTTTTACCTACTGGTTACTCAAGCCATCATCAAAAGATGAGATGCAGAAGTATCTGATATATTTCAATGAATCGGTCTCAGGACTTAACCTCAATGCTCCGGTGAAGTACAGAGGTATAAGTGTGGGAAAAGTGGTCGATCTTCGCATAAACCCTTCAAACATTGAACAGGTGCAGGCAACAGTTGAAATCCTTAAAACGACACCTATAAAAGAGACAACGGTCGCTAAACTGACAGCACAGGGGATAACAGGACTTACCTATATAAACTTGAGTTTGGGTGATAACAGTGCTCCACTGCTCAAAGTAAAAAAAGGTGAGGCCTATCCTGTCATAAAATCAGTACCCTCACTCTTTAAAAATGTCGAAAAATCTTTAGGAGAGCTCTCATCACAACTCTCAGATGTACTCGAAAAAGCAAATACATTTTTAGATGAGAGTAATAGAAATGAAACACACAGGGTACTTACACATACGGCAAATATACTCGAACATGTAGATGCGATACTGGATGAAAAAACCGTGACACATCTGCGTTCAAGTGCAAGGAATTTAGACAAATTTTCTCTGCAACTTACAGAGTTGACACCAAAAATAGAGCAGTTTGTTACAAACAGCATAACATGGGAAGACAAGATGAGTGACTCTTTTGTGAGTATTAAACATACATACTCTGACATGGGTGTTATTATGGAAAATATGGCACTCTCTTTTGCTAATGTTGAAAAAGATGTCAAAGATGCTTCACTCACTATTGTGCCAACGATAAATGAGAGTCTGTTACAGATGCAAAGTACCATGATAGAGTTTAATGAAGTGATGCGTGAGTATAAACGCAGTCCAAGTGATATTTTATTTAAAGAGACAAAAGAAAAAAGGGGACCGGGTGAGAAATAAAATAGTATCAGCAGCACTCTTTGTGGCACTCCTAAGTGGCTGTGCCTCTGTACGACCGGCTGCGCAGCAGTATATATTGACACCGGATGTGCAAGTAGATGCATTATCAACGAGTAAGTACAAAGATAAAACACTTAAAGTGGCCAATATCTATGCAGACAGAAGTTTAAAGACGAGAAATATGTTCTATATTGAGCAAAAAAGAAAAAAGTATGCCTATTCAGAGTCGAAATGGGCAGAATCTCCTCAGACAATGATACATCAAGCAGTTATGGATATGATGCGTAAAAGCGCTGCGTTTGGGTATGTACAAAGTCCAAAATCAAAAGTGCTGAGTGACTTTTTACTTGAGACAAGAGTCGATGAATTTGCACAGTATTTTTCAGATGATGAAAAAAGTGCCACAGCCAAGGTCACTATAACATTTACTCTGCTGGATGCGAAAAAACATACCATAGTGATGAGTAAAACCTTTAGTGCTACAAAAACGTTCTCCTCTCTAAACGCAGCAGGTGGAGCAGAGGCTCTGAGTCTTGCTTTGAGTGATGTTCTACGTAGTGCTGCGCAGTGGATAGAGAAGGGTGCAGAGTGATTAGCCAAAAAGAGTACACTAAACGCAGAAGAAAGTTTGCAAAAAAATTACCTGCTGGGAGTATAGCGCTCTTTTTAAGTGCCCTTCCAAAAGAGCGCTCAAATGATACGGAGTATCCTTACCGTCAAAACAGTAACTTTTACTACTTGAGCGGTTTTAAAGAAGACAATGCAGCGCTGCTCTTTGTCAAAACGGACAAAGCGTGTAAATCGTATCTTTTTGTGCAAAAAAAAGAGCCTGCAATGGAGCTTTGGACGGGGAAACGTCTGGGAGTAGAAGCGGCAAAAGAGCTTTTTGATGTTGATGATGTTTTTAGTTTTGAAGAGCTTCGTAAGCAATTGACTGCGTTTGGAAATGGCATACAATCATTTTATTATGATTTTAAAGAGGATGAGGGACGCATCGCTCCTTTGAAACAAGAGCTTAAAAACTTACGTAGTTGTCATAACGCGGCTGAGATCGTTGCTAGAGCAAGGCTGATAAAATCAGCTGCGGAGATAAAACTCATTAAAAAAGCACTCGCTATTACCAAAGAGGCACACCATCGCGCAATGCAATGCTCCAAAGAGCTCTCGTATGAGTATGAACTCCAAGCAGAGTTAGAATATGTTTTTAAGAAAAACGGAGCATACAGCGATGCCTATACCTCCATCGTTGCTTGTGCAAACGCAGCAAATACTCTGCATTACATCTCTAATGACAATAGACTGCTAAAAAAAGAGCTCATTCTCATAGATGCAGGGTGTGAGTATGAGTACTATGCAAGTGATATTACAAGAACAATTCCTGTCAGTGGAAAATTTACAAAAGCACAAAAAGAGCTCTACTCTTTGGTGCTTGATGTCAATAAAGCCATTATAGAGATGATACGCCCCGGAATTTTACGAAGTGAGCTGCAAGAAAAATCAGAAGAGCTGCTCTGTCGAGGTATGGTTAAGTTGGGCATACTCCATGGAAATGTTTCAGAACTTTTAGAAGCAAAAGCACACAAAAAGTACTACCCACACGGTATAGGTCACTGGATGGGGCTCGATGTACATGATGAGTGCCCATATAAGGATGAAAAGGGCAAAGAGATACCGCTTCAAGCAGGGATGGTCTTAACGATTGAGCCGGGAATTTATATTGATCAGGATGATAAAAGTGTCCCTAAAAAGTATAGAAGTATCGGGATTCGCATTGAAGATGACATCTTGGTTACAAAAAAAGGTTTTGAGAATCTCTCTTTTGATATCGTGAAAGAGATAAAGGAGATAGAGTCCTAAATCTCTTTTCTTGAGCAATTATTTTGCTTTTTCTGAAAAGACTTTCTCTTTGAAGTCTTTGAGTTTTGCTTTAAGATCGTCAAAGAGTTTTTCTGCTTTGTTTTTCCCTTTGATCTCTTTTCTTACTTGTTTGATCACTTCATGAAGTGATTTGTATGTGTTACTTGAATGGCTCACGTATCCAAGCGCTTCAGCAGTATCGAGTTGTTCTTCTGCTGCATCTAAGTATTTAAGAGCTTCCTCTTTTTTGCCATTTTTAGAAAGTGCAGCTGAGACGTTGATCAAGTCTGCTGCTTTTAAGAGTGGCAAAGGAATAACTGTTGTTGTTTTATCAAAAGTACTTAGAGCTACTTCAAGAACACTTTTTGCCTTTTCGAGCTCATTATCATGAATATATTTCGCTGCTAGCTTCAGTGCATCAGGATATGTAACAAGTGGTAAGCTCACAACTGTTACGTCGATCTCGCTTTGTAGAGAGTTTAATAAAACACGAGCAACCTGTACTTTGTTGTCATCGAGTAGATCTTTAACTACATCGACTGTTCTTTCGACATCGTCCTTAGTACCGACAAACTCTACCATAGAAACAGCACTGTCAATAGGAAGAAGTTTTGGTGCATCTTTTGCACTGAGAATAACTTCGAGTTTTCCAAGTGCCTTTTCAATATCCGCTTTTGCACTTTTTTTATCATTTTTATTGAGTGCGATGAGCGCTTTATTTGTATATGTTAAAGAGTCAATCGCCTCTTTGATCAATTTCTTTTGACTAGCAAGTGCATCTTGTGTCCCGTGAGCTACAGCTCCTTTATTTACCTGTTTTACAGTTTTTATCTCACTGCTCGCATAGAGCCCCGTAGTTGTTAAAAGTGATGCTAAAACTGCTGATAAGAGTAGCTTTTTCATGATGTTTCTCCTTTGGATATATTTGAATTTTGTTTATATCTGAGGAGAATTTTATCGAGCAAGAGTAAAGGGGTTTGCTACCTAAGTAGCAAATCTAGAGAGTTTTTGAAAACTTATTCGTACGAGTAGCTCCAGCCGGTGAGGTTCTTCTCTTTTGCTTCATCAAAGGCATCTGAATCAGCAAGAAAATCCATCACATGCATCACTGCAAAAGGAATGCTTCTTTGATCTTCTTGTTTTACAAGCAGCATCGGCATAGGAGTATCTTGTGCTTTACTGAGTGCAAATCCCACCGGCATCAACTGGCTCATAAGTTCTGCAGGTTTTCCTATATTATTTTCTCTTAAAAATTTTTCAAGTACTGCCTCTTGTACTTTTTGAGGAAGTTTTTCATCTGTATTTAAAAAAATTGTGAAATGAATGGGAGTCTCCTTGAAGTGCTCCGGTGCAGGTGCTGCCATAATGATGTACTCTACATTTTGAAGATGTTTTTTAATCTCTTCATTTGTAAGATATTGATCTGTTTTTATTGCTTTTGCTTCCATATGTACCTCATGAAAATAGATGAAGAATTTTATCATAAATGGATGAAAGTTTGGTACATATAATGCTTAATATATTTCAAATAAGGATATCCATGAAATTTATTGAGGCGATGAAGCTTAGAAGTAAACTTTTTATACTATTTATTCTCATCACTATGGGACTTTTCTCCATTGGAATTATGGGAACAAATTACATAAATTCAATGAAAAAGAATATAGATTCTCTCTACTTTGGCTCTCTCATTCCTATTACAGAGCTGAACAAAGTCCTCCAAACCTACCATTATGGACTTGGAAACAGTGTCTATAAGTTGACACGAAATGATGTTCCTCTCAGCGAAGCAAAAACAGATATAGAAAATGCTTTACGAGTAGTAAAGCGAAATTGGCAGAGCTAT
>JALUZQ010000085.1 GCA_027011725.1 Sulfurimonas sp.
CGTATTCTTTAAGAACTTTTTCAGGTGCGATGACATTGCCTTTAGACTTTGACATCTTCTCACCCTTCTCATCGACTGTAAAGCCGTGAGTGAGTACACCTTTGTATGGTGCTTGATGCTGTACGGCAGATGATAGAAAAAGTGAAGATTGGAACCAGCCACGATGCTGGTCACTTCCCTCAACATATAAATCAGCCGGATACGTTCCAGCATCATAGTTACGAGATTTGAGCACTGAGTTCCAAGTTGAACCAGAATCAAACCATACATCTAAAATATCTGTGACTTTTTCAAGCTCTTCTGGTTTGTAACCTGAACCAGGGTAAAGCAGCTGTGAAATATCCATAGAGTACCATGCATCACTTCCTTGCATCTCAAAGATCATTGCAACAAAGTTCAGTACTTTTTCATCAAGGAGTACTTCGCCGGTAGCTTTTACTCTAAAAAAGGCAATAGGCACACCCCAGTCACGCTGACGGGAGATACACCAGTCAGGACGGTTTGCAACCATAGAGTTCAAACGGTTACGCCCTGTTTCAGGAATGAATTTTGTTTTTTCTACTTCAGAGAGTGCAATTTCACGAAGTGTTTTACTCTCACCCTCAGGGACTCCATCAACAGAGATGAACCACTGTTTTGTAGCACGGTAGATAAGCGGAGTATGACTTCTCCAGCAGTGTGGGTAGGAGTGGACAAATCTATTTGTTTGCAGCACTGCATCGCCCATAAGTTCTAAAATATCTTCATTTGATTTAAAAATATGACGACCTACGAACTCCTCTGCGTTTGGAATGAGCTTCTCTCGCACGACAGTTGCATCAAAACATCCTGTCTCATCAACCGGCATAACTACTTCGAGGTTGTATTTGAGTCCTACACGGTAGTCATCTTCACCATGACCCGGTGCTGTATGGACACACCCCGTACCATTTTCCATAAGTACATGCTCACCAAGAACAATGTGAGATTTTCTTCCGTTAAGTGGATTGACTGCGTTTAGATTTTCCAGCTCACTTGCATGGAAAGTTTTTAGCACTTCACCTTTGATAACTTCGCTCTCTACTAAAGAGTTGTAGAGTTTTTTCGCAACGATGTAGCCATCACTTGTGAGTACATACTCCTCCTCAGGGTTGAGTGAAATACCGGTATTGGCAGGAATTGTCCATGGTGTTGTTGTCCAGATGACAGGAGCAGCTTTTGACTCTTTTTCAAGTCCGAGTTTTGCTTTTGCTTCATCGTCCAGTTCAAACGCAACGAAAATAGAGTAATCCTCTTTGTCTTCGTATTCAACCTCTGCTTCAGCAAGTGCAGTACGCTCTGCCCATGACCAAAATACAGGTTTGCTACGTTCTATTAAAAGACCTTTTTTTGCAACATCACAAAGTGTTCTAAAGATGTTCGCTTCAAATCTGTAGTCCATCGTCACATAAGGCTTTTCCCAGTCAGCGATGATACCAAGCGTTTTAAATTCTGCTCTTTGAATATCTACAAATTTTGCAGCATGCTCACGGCATAGCTTACGAATTTCAGCAGTTTCAAGCTGCTCTTTTTTCTTTTTTCCGCCAAGTTTTTTCTCAACTTGCTGCTCAATTGGAAGACCATGACAATCCCAACCAGGAGTAAAACGTACAGATTTTCCATTAAAATAGTTATGTTTTATAATGATGTCTTTGAGGACTTTGTTTAAAGCATGTCCGATGTGGATATGACCATTTGCATAGGGAGGTCCATCATGAAGTGTAAAACTCTCAGCATCTCTGCGATTGTTTTTCATTTTGAAATAAACTTTTTTCTCATCCCAAGCTGCGTAACGCTTTGGTTCGTTGTTTATTAAGTTGCCGCGCATAGCGAATGTTGTAGTTGGTAAAAGTAGTGTATCTTTGTAGTCCATTGCTGCCCCAAATATATTTAAAAGTTTTGCATTATATCTTTAATGCAATTAAAAGCTTCTAAAACTGCTATAATAATGGCATGAAAACACATTTAATCTTTATTGGAAATAAGTTTACTTACAACCTGCCATTGCAGGAGTATATTGAGCGCAGTGTAGAAGCACAGGTTGATTTTATAGATAGAAAGAGTTTTATAAAAGATGGGGATACATCTCTGTTTTTATACCTCGAAGAGGAGCTAAACGCAGCGAAGCGGCTTATTATAGTCACGAGTAAACAAAATTTTTCTACTGTGGGAAAAGTAATATGTACTGTAACGAATGATAATCAGGTATTGCGTGATGGAATGCTTATACCGCAAAAGGCTTCTTTATTTGAGGAGAGAAGCTATCTTTTAGAATCTGAGCATAGCTTTGTAAATGTTTTGCAGGTAGATGAGGGGCAAAAGATGCCAGAGATTTTACTACAATACAGTGAAATAAAAGCTGTGGTACATATTTTTGAAGAGGAGAGGGAAGGGCTTATAAATATACTCTCACCTATTGCGCAAACCTATGAGGTGCAGTTTGATCTGACGCAAGAGGTAGAGGGGTGGTTTCGAGTAGATATACATAGTAAAAAATATGGTGATATTACGAAATTTATGGAGGCTTCAAAAAAGCTTTTGCCTAAAAAGCTCATAGCATCTTCTAATATAATGGAGTACATTATAGAGCGGCTCTCGGGTAGTGGTAAAAAAGTAACATTTGCAGAGAGTTGTACCGGTGGACTGCTAGCATACTACTTCACAAAGCATAATGGTGCATCAAAAATTTTAGAAGGCTCTCTTGTAACTTATTCAAATGCACTGAAAGAGAATTGGCTCGCAGTAGATCATGGAGTGCTCGAAGCAAATGGCGCGGTGAGTGCTGAGGTAGTGCGGGAGATGAGTGAGGGTGCACTCAATGTCAGCGGTGCAGACTATGCACTTTCCATAAGTGGAATAGCAGGTGATACAGGCGGCACAGATGAAAAGCCTGTAGGAACAGTTTATGTAGGGGCAAGAAGTCAAACGCAGCATAGTGAAAAGCATTTTCATTTTTTTGGAGATAGAAACTATGTACAGCATCAGAGTGCCATGATGGCCATAAAAATGTTGCTGCTTTTAGACAAAGAGACTTTTTTCTAAATTCTTTGTCAAATATCTTGACATATAAAATCTTTTTGTCTATAATTTCGACCTCTTAACAATAAGAGGCAAATGTCTTGTTAG
>JALUZQ010000086.1 GCA_027011725.1 Sulfurimonas sp.
TCACACACATATAACCAGTCTCACCCGCTTCTACTCTCTCTCCTGTTGCAGGGTCAAGTATCTCTGCCATAATTCCCGGAACAGGGAATGTCGCACACGCAGGTTTAATAGGTGTCGCACCCGGTAAAGGAGAGACAATATGCCCACCCGTTTCAGTCTGCCAGTATGTATCGACTATGGCACACTTCGAGCTGCCTACCTCTTCATAGTACCATTTCCAAGCCGGTGGATCTATCGGCTCACCAACTGTTCCAAGAACTTTTAGGCTGCTAAGGTCATATTTTTTCGGCTCATCTTCACCCATTTTATGCAAAACACGAATGGCTGTCGGTGCAGTATAGAACTGATTGATTTTATACTCTTCAACCATTTTCCAAGGACGACCAGCATCAGGATATGTCGGAACACCCTCAAACATTACAGTAGTCGCACCCATTGCAAGTGGACCATAGACAATGTAAGTATGCCCTGTAATCCAACCAATGTCGGCAGTACACCAGTAAGTATCGTTCTCTTTGACATCAAATACCCACTCCATTGTCATCTGCGCCCAAAGAATATAGCCAGCAGAGTTATGTTGTACCCCTTTTGGTTTTCCTGTAGAGCCTGAAGTATAGAGTAGGAAGAGTGGATCTTCACTATCCATCACTTCCGGTTCACAATGTACTTCCTGCGTTTGGATAAGCTCATTATATGAATAATCACGCCCTTTTACCCAAGTGATATCTTCATTATTTCTCTCAACAACAAGCACCTTTCTTACCGGAGTATCTCCTTCAAGCGCAGCATCGACCACAGGTTTTAGCATATATGGCTTATCTTTTCTGTACGCACCATCAGCAGTAAGAACCACTTTTGCATCTGCATCTTCAATTCTGTCACGCAGTGCCTCAGCAGAGAAACCACCAAAGACTATGGAGTGAATAGCACCGATTCTCGCACACGCAAGCATCGCATACGCAGCTTCAGGAATCATCGGCATATAGATAACAACACGGTCACCTTTTTTAACACCGAACTCATTTTTAAGCAAGTTGGCAAATCTGTTTACATTATAGTAAAGTTCAAGATAAGTAATAATCTGCTTATCACCTCTGTCACCCTCAAAAATAATCGCCGCTTTATTTTTTCGTGTATCTAAATGACGGTCAATACACTGTGCAGAAACGTTAAGCTTTCCACCCTCAAACCATTTTACAAATGGAAAGTTTGATTCATCAAGGACATTTGTAAATGGTTCCATCCACTCAAGCTTCTCTTTTGCGAATCTTCCCCAAAATCCTTCATAATCCGCAGTCGCTTCATCTTGCAGCTCCTGATACTCACACATGTTTTTTATTCTAGCGTTCTTAGCAAACTCTTTGTTTGGTTTAAATACCGGTTTTTTTTCAATTTCTGACATTTATCTGCCTTTTGTTTTAATTAATGTTCGAAAATTATATCTCAGGAAAATTTATCTTTCCTTGAAGATTTAATTCACTAAAATTTTAAGTTAAAATTCAGGTTGTATTTTTAAAAACTTACTATAATTTCAAAAATAAACAAAAGAAGAGGTTTTAAAATGTTCGGAAGAAGTACACAACTCAAAGAGTATAATTTAAGCGAAGATGAATTAGCAAAATTACAATATGCAAAAATAGTGACTAATAAAGGTGACATCTGGATCAAGCTCTATCCTGAAGAGACTCCAAATACAGTGGCAAACTTTGCTCACTTGGCACAAACTGGTTTTTATGACAACTTAAACTTTCACCGTGTTATCCCTGGCTTCATGGCACAAGGCGGATGTCCTACAGGTACAGGAACAGGCGGACCTGACTGGGCGATCAAATGTGAAACTGATAAAAACACACACAGACATGTAAAAGGAACGCTTTCAATGGCTCATGCAGGTCCAAACACAGGTGGAAGCCAGTTCTTCATCTGTTTCGTTCCATGTCCTCACTTAGATGGTGTGCATACTGTTTTTGGTGGTATTGAAGAGAATGATGCAGAGAGTTTTGCAGTTCTTGACTCTATCGAAGCACAAGATGAGATCAAGACTATTGAGATTCACGAAAAAAGAGCATAAGCGCTCTTTTTAATTACAACTGCGCCAACTCGTTGATGAGTTGGTTTGCAACACTGTTAATGTGTTGTACATTTACTTTTATATTTTTCACAGCCTCTCCCGTATAACGCATCTTTTCTATTTGACTTAATGTTAATTCTTTTGACGCATACGCTTCATCTTTAATGATTTTAGAGTTTTCTGTATCTTTGAGACTCTCTTCATGTGTATGTTTCACACCATCATTCACTGCTATAAGATTTTCCTGTAGTGTTTCAGATATACTCACAAGTTCATTGGATGTTTCACTGTTTCTCTCTACACTTTCACTTGCATCAGAGATACTTTGCACAATTACATTCACACTTGCGTTTATCTCAGTCAATGATTTTTGCGTACTCTCTGCAAGCTTTCGTACTTCATCAGCAACTACGGCAAACCCACGTCCATGCTCACCTGCACGTGCTGCTTCTATGGCTGCGTTTAGTGCAAGTAGGTTCGTTTTGTCTGAAATATCAGAAATAATCGTCAAAATATTTTTGATATCTTCTGCATTGGCAGTCAATGAACGCAAATTGTCTCCAAGCTGCATCTCTGCTTCATTCGTTTGTAAAATACGATCTTCCAAAAGTGCCATTTTTTGTGTTGATTCGCTGATTTTCTCAGAGGTTTCATCAAGACTTTGTAAAGTAAGGTTTGAAAATTCAAGGTTTGCATCTGATTCTTGTTTTATTACTTCTAACTTATTAGCAACTTTGTTACTTAAATCTTGAGATGAGTTATACTCCGATTCAAGCACTTGAATCGATTTTTCAAGCTCATTCATATGTTGCTGTAAAACTTTTCCAACAGAAGATATCTCTGTCGCTTCTGCAACTTTTTCTGTGAAGTCATTAATGAGTTTCACCATCTCTTTATACTCAAGAGAGTAATCAAGCTTCATTTCAATACGCTTTCCTGCCGAGAAGTGTGACAGAGAGTCTATGATCTTCTTTGCAACATCCACCCCATTTATTTTCTCATCAATATCATGTACAACTATAACCAAAGCTACTACTATTTGTACTATTTGAGAT